>DATFWC010000580.1:0-5183 GCA_035259885.1 Xanthobacteraceae bacterium | reverse complement strand
CCCTACGCGATCACGCCGCAATATTTCGCCACGTCGCACGCGAGATCGAGCAGCGCCTCGTCGCCGCCCACCCAGGCGATGAACGACAATCCGGCCGGGCAACCCGCGACCGTGCCGACCGGAATGCTGATCTGTGGGAGCCCCGCGAGCACGGACGCGCAGCCGAGCCGCATGACCCGCACGCGGAACAACTCCGCCTCCTCGGCCGTCATGTCGATGCGCGGCGCGATGCAGGGGGCGGTCGGCAGCGCCACGATCGTTCCAGGCGCGATCAGGCCGCGCAGGTGCGCGCGCGCCGCGCCGACGATTTTTCGGGCCGCGTCGGCCTGCTCCTGCGTCACCGTCGCAGCGAATGCCATTCGCTCCTTGATGCCGGGTCCGAGCTTGGGGTTGGCACGGGTGATGAAATCGCCGTACGTCGCCCAGGTCTCCCTCCCCTGCACAACGCGAAAAGCCTCGCGCCAGCCGTCGAAGCCGTCGGGCGCGATCGCGCTCTCGCTCGCATCCGGCAGCACGCGCGCCGCGCGGGCGAGGAAGCCGCGCCCGAGCGCTGCGACCGGCGCGTCGGCCACCGCGAAGGCATCCTGCGCCACGATCAGGCGGCTGACCGGCGCCGCCACCGTCTCGCCTTCGAGCAGCACCGCGCCGACTCGCCGCATCACGCCGGGCCCATGGGCGAAGAACCCGCCGGCGTCGAACGACGGCGCCATCGCCATGGCGCCGGCGAGATCGATGCGGCCGTGCGTCGGCCGCAGTCCGTACACGCCGCAGTAGGACGCCGGCATGCGCACCGAGCCACCGGTGTCGCTGCCGAGCGCGAAATCGCACGCACTGGCGGCGACCGCGGCCGCCGATCCGCTCGACGACCCGCCCGGGATGCGCCCCGGCGCGCGCACGTTGGTCGGCGTGCCGTAGTGCGCGTTGATGCCGGAGCCGCTGTAGAAGAACTCGTCGCAGATGGTCTTGCCCGTGACGGTCGCGCCCGCGGCGAGGATTTTTGCCACCGCGGCCGCGTGCGCGCGCGCCGGCTGTTGCGCCGCCAGCCACTCCGGGCTGCCGCCGCCGGTGCGCGTGCCGGCGACGTCGTAGAGGTCCTTGACGGCCGCCGTCAGCCCCGCAAGGAGGCCGCTCGCGCTGCCGGCGATCGGCGCTTCGATGTCGTGCGGGACGTAGAAGGAGGTGATCACCGCGAAAATCCTGTAGCCCGCATTGAGCGCAGCGACATGCGGGGGGCCGTTCCCGGATTTCGCTGCGCTCCATCCGGGCCACGGGAATGTGGTGTCCTATGTGGCGATCTCCGGCTCACGGCCGATCAGCCGCGCCAGCTGCTTCAGCCGGTTGAACACGCGCTCGCCGGCGAGCGCCGCGCAGTCGCCGGAAAGCCGCAGCACCAGCCGCCCGTGCTCCACCTCCATCGGCGCGCGCGGCAGGATGCCGGGCATGGCGGCGGACACGAGGTAGGCCACGCGCATGGCGGCGCCGAGCACGCGCGCGCGGTCGAGGATTCTTGTGGTGGCGAGCTCGCGCAGGCGCGGCGACAGCTCGTCCTCCAGCAGCCCGACATGGCGGAAGAACACGGAGAGCGCCACGAAGGCGCGGCCCGGATGGTCGATGCCGATGAACCCCGCATGCGCGATGATGTTGAGCGACTGCTCGCCGCGGTAGTCCGGGTGGGCGCGCCAGCCGATGTCGCCGAGCAGGCAGGCGGCGTGGCGCAATCGCTTCTCGTCGGGCGTCTCGTCGAGTCCGGACGACGCCATGAAGCGGTCGGTCCAGACGATCAGCTCCTCGCCGTGCTGCGGCGAGCGCGAGCGCAGCTGGTTGAGCTGGCGCGCCGCCGCGATCAGCGGGTCGTGCTTCTGCTGCTCGGCGTCGAGCAGCGAGTAGAGCAGGCCCTCGCGCACGCCGAGCGCCGACACGATGACGTCGCGCGGCTTGGCCACGCGAACCACATGCTCCAGCACCAGCGCGCCGTAGGCGAGCAGCGGACGCCGCGCGTCCGACACGACCTCGATCTGCGACAGCGTCTCGGGATCGACGCGATGCACCAGCCGCGAGAACTCGAATACCTCGCGCGCCGGCAGCACGTAGCCGTGCGTCACGTGCAGCGGATACCCGGTCTGGGACATGTGCAGCCGCGCCAGCGAACGCCAGGTGCCGCCGATGGCGTAGAAGCTGCGCCCTGCCCCCTGCTCCAGGCCGCGCACGTCGCCCAGCGCCTTGCGCACGATCTTTTCCGCCTTCTTGATCGATTTGGCGGAGATGTCCTGCAGCGCCAGGCCGCCCAGCGGCAAGGTCACGCCCGGCTTGATGCGGCTCCCGTGCACGTCGATGAGCTCGAGCGAGCCGCCGCCGAGGTCGCCGACGAAGCCGTCCGGCCGGTGCATGCCCGACACGATGCCCAACGCGGTGAGCTCGGCCTCGCGCTTGCCCGACAGCACGTCGATCCTGGTGCGGCAGATTCGCTCCGCCTCGGCGATGAAGGCGGCGCCGTTGCGGGCATCGCGGCAGGCCGCGGTGGCGATCGCCCAGGTGCGCTCCACCTCCATCAGGTCGCACAGCGCACGGAAGCGCTTCAGCGCCGCCAGCGCGCTGTCCACCGCTTCCTTGGCGAGCAGGCCGGTGGTCTGCACCTCGCGGCCGAGGCCGCACAGGACTTTTTCGTTGAACAGCGGGCTCGGGCTGCGGGTCAGCCCCTCGTAGACCACCAAGCGGACCGAGTTGGAGCCGATGTCGATGACGGCGACCGGCGCCCCCAGGTCGAGCCGGCCGGGCGCCAGGCTGGGCGCGGGCGCCGTGATGACGTCGTTTTGACCGTTCTGACGCGCCAGCGCGCGCTTCACCCGCACCGGGTGATTCGCCCGCTCAGCCCTTCTCCCGGCGGCGCGTGAGGCTGCGCGGCTGCGATTCCTTGAGCGATTTCCCACGTCCCGACAGGCTCGGATTGGTCATGAAGTACTTCTGGGCGTTGAACGGCTCGTCGCCGCCGGCGCCCGCCGCCGCCCTTATGCGCACAGAAGACCCGTCCGGCAAGACCTTCCAGCTCTGCTCGTTGTCCTTCATGTTGGCAATCATGATCTGGTCCAAAACCTGCTGGTGCACGGTCGGATTGAGAATCGGGCACATTACCTCCACGCGGCGGTCGAGATTGCGCGGCATGAGGTCGGCCGACGAGATGTAGACCGCGGCCTTGGCGTGCGGCAGGCCGTACCCGTCGCCGAAGCAGAAGATGCGGCCATGCTCGAGGAAGCGACCGACGATCGACTTAACCCGGATGTTGTCCGACAGGTTTTCGACGCCCGGCCGCAGGCAGCAGATACCGCGCACCACGAGGTCGATCTCCACCCCGGCCCGCGACGCCGCGTACAGCGCGTCGATGATGTCGGGATCGACCAGCGCGTTCATCTTCATCCAGATGGCGGCCGGCTTGCCGGCCTTGGCGTGCTCCGTCTCCTTGGCGATGTGTTCGAGGATTCGCTTGCGCAGCGTGATCGGCGACACCGCCAGCCGCTCCACGTCGGCCGGCTCGGCATAGCCGGTGATGAAGTTGAACACGCGCGCCACGTCGCGGCCGATCACCTGATCGGCAGTGAAGAATGACAGATCGGTATAGATGCGCGCCGTCACCGGGTGGTAGTTGCCGGTGCCGACATGCACGTAGGAGGTCAGCGACGCCCCCTCGCGGCGCACCACCAGCGACAGCTTTGCGTGCGTCTTGAGCTCGATGAAGCCGAACACCACCTGCGCGCCGGCGCGTTCGAGGTCGCGCGCCCAGCGGATGTTGGCCTCCTCGTCGAACCGCGCCTTCAGTTCGACCAGCGCCGTCACCGACTTGCCGGCCTCGGCCGCTTCCGCCAGCACCCGGACGATCGGACTGTTGAGCGAGGTGCGGTAGAGCGTCTGCTTGATGGCGACGACGTCGGGATCGCGCGCGGCCTGCTGCAGGAACTGCACCACGACGTCGAACGATTCGTACGGATGGTGGACGATCAGGTCCTTCTGCCGGATGGCGGCAAAGCAGTCGCCGGCGTGGTCACGAATGCGTTCCGGGAAGCGCGGATTGTACGGCACGAACTCCAGGTCCGGCCGGTCGAAGCGGGAAAGCTGGGAGAGCTCGTTGAGCGCCAGCATGCCGTCGACGAGGAACACCTCGTCGTCGTGGCAGCCGAGCGCGCGCTGCACGAAGCGCTTGAGCTCGTCCGGCATGGCGGCGGCGATCTCCAGCCGGATCACCTGCCCGCGCCGGCGGCGCTTGAGCACGGTCTCGAACTGGCGCACCAGGTCTTCCGCCTCTTCCTCGATTTCGATTTCGGAGTCGCGGATGACGCGGAACCCGCCCTGCCCCTTCACCGAGTAGCCGGGGAACAGTTTTGGGATGAACAGGACGGTCGCCTGCTCCAGCGTGATCAGGCGTGCAGCGCCGGACTCGGTGTTGGGCAGGCGCATGAAGCGGTCGATCTTGTGCGGCACGCGGATCAGCGCGTTCATCGCCTTGCCGTCGGCGGCGCGCACCAGCTGCAGCGCGATGGAGAAGCCGAGGTTGGGGATGAACGGGAACGGGTGCGCCGGATCGATGGCGAGCGGGGTGAGCACCGGGAACACGTGGTGGAGGAAATAGTCCTCCAGCCAGGTGCGCTCGGACCTGCTCAGGGCGTCGCCGTCGATCAGCGCGAGGCCGTTGTGGGCGAGTTCGGGGCGCAGCTCGCGCCAGCGCGCCTGCTGGTCGCTGGCGAGGGTCGCTACCGCCTCGGCGATGCGGGTGAGCTGCTCGGCCGGGGGCAGCCCGTCCGGGCTTTTTTCCGTGATGCCCTCGCGCACCTGGCCGCGCAGGCCGGCGACGCGGACCATGAAGAATTCATCGAGGTTGTTGGCGCAGATCGACAGGAAGCGCACCCGCTCGAGGAGCGGATGGTTCTGGTTCTCGGCCTCCTCCAGCACCCGGCGATTGAACTGCAGCCACGACAGTTCACGGTTGATGAACCGTTCCGGGCTTTTGGCGATCTCGCTCCTGGCCGGCGGCGGCGCTGCCGCCGGTGCCGGGGTAGCCGCCCGCGCTTCCGCCCGGGCCAGCCCGGCGGACGCCATTTCCATTGGTATTACAATAGGTTCGCCGCGATCGACCATGCCGCACCTGGGGATTGTCGGGGCAAGTATAGAGTATAATGGTGAAATATATCCTGGCG
>DATFWC010000579.1:0-4904 GCA_035259885.1 Xanthobacteraceae bacterium | reverse complement strand
GAGGGCAAAGGCTCGAAGGCCCCGCTGACCGAGAGCTTCATGCACTATCCCAACAACAAGTACGTGCTGCTGGCGCTGCTCGGCGCCACCGCCGGGCAGGGCGTGGTGTGGTACACCGGCCAGTTCTATGCCCTGTTCTTCCTGCTGATCACGCTGAAGCTCGACTTCATCTCCAGCTACGGCCTCATCGCGGTGTCGCTGATCGTCGGAACGCCGTTCTTCATCTTCTTCGGCTGGCTGTCCGACCGGATCGGCCGGCTGAAGATCATCCTGGCGGGCTGCGCCATCGCGGCGCTCACCTACTTCCCGCTGTTCGGCGCGCTGACCCACTTCGTCAATCCGGACCTCGAAGCGTTCCAGAAGAACAACGCGGTCACGGTGTCGGCCGATGCCTCGACCTGCAACTTCCATATCTTCGTGGGTCCGTGGTCGAACTTCACGCCGTGCGATCGTGCGCAGGACTTCGTGACGAAGCTCGGCGTCTCGTTCACCAGGCAGAATACGCCTGGCCAGCAGGTGGGGCTCACGATCAACAATACCAAGGTCGAGGGCTTCGACGCGGCCAAGTGGCAGGCGGCGTTCACCGCCGCCGGCTACCCGGCCAAGGCCGACCTCGCCAAGGTCAACTGGGTCATGGCCGAGCTGATCATCATCATCATGGTGATCTATGTGACCATGGTGTACGGGCCGATTGCGGCGTTCCTGGTGGAGATGTTCCCCACCAAGATCCGCTACACGTCGATGTCGCTGCCCTATCACATCGGCAATGGCTGGTTCGGCGGCATGCTGCCGCTGCTCGCCACCGCCGTGGTGGCGGCAACCGGCGACATCTATGCCGGGCTCTGGTACCCGATCGGCGTGGCGATCATGACGGTCATCGTCGGGCTCGTCTTCCTGCGCGACACCAGGGGCGTCGACCTGGTGGAAGGCTCAGGCGTGGCGATCCAGGGCAAAGGAGCCTGATCGCCCCCGCCGCACTTTTGGCCGTGGTTACGACGTCCGCCCCGCCTCGCGCGGGGCGGACTTTTTCTGCCCGCCGGTCGGAAAAATCCGTGACCGGGCGTGTGGCGCATTGATCTGGCGCAGCAACCGGGAGCGGAATTCGCCTAGATTGCGCTGGTCGACTGGGGCAGCGTTCGATGCTCACGGCTCTGCTGGCGGATATCCATGCCAATCGCGAGGCGCTCGCGGCCTGCCTCGCCGACGCGCAGGCGCGCGGCGTCGCTCGCCATGTGTTTCTTGGCGACTACGTCGGCTATGGCGCCGAGCCCGGCTGGGTGGTCGACACCGTCATGGCCCATGTCGCGGCGGGAGCGACCGCCATCCTGGGCAATCACGATGCGGCGGTGTTCGACCGCGCGGCCGACCTGAACGACACCGCCCGCATCACGCTCGACTGGACACGGGACCGGCTCGGAGCCGGCCAGGAAAATTTCCTGCGCGGCCTGCCGCTGACCGCCGAGGCCGGCGACCGGCTGTTCGTGCATGCCAGTGCGTGGGAGCCGGCGCGCTGGGACTATGTGACCGGACCGGCAGCGGCGCTGCGCAGCTTCGAGGCGACGCAGCACCAGAAAACCTTCTGCGGACACCTGCACGTGCCCGAAGTGTACCATCTCGGCCGGACGGCCAAGATTGCCTCGTTCATCCCGGCTTACGGAACCGGCATCCCGCTGATCCCGCAGCGGCGCTGGCTGGCCGTCGTCGGCTCTGTCGGCCAGCCGCGCGACGGCGTGCCGGCGGCCTCATACGCCGTCCTCGACGAGGAGCGCGCCATGCTCACCTACGTGCGCGCGCCCTATGACGTGGAGAGCGCCGCTGCCAAGGTGCGCGCCGCCGGCCTTCCCGAGGTGCTCGCGTTGCGGCTGCTGCAAGGACGCTGACCGGATGCTGGCGCGCTTGCAACAGGGAGCGGTCATCGACGGCTTTCGCCTGGAGCAGGAACTGCCGCTCGCCGCCACGGCGGCGTTCTGGCGTGTGTCGCAGGAGGGCAGCGACACGCCCCTGGTGATGAAAATTCCCCGCCTGGAAGCGGGCGCCAACCCCATCAACATTGTCGGCTTCGAGGTCGAGCAGATGATTCTGCCGAAACTGTCGGGGCCGCATGTGCCGCGCTTCGTTGCCTCCGGCAGCCTGGAGAATCCGTATATCGTCATGGAGCTGATCGCCGGGCAGTCGCTCAAGGCGCGCCTGCCCGAGTTGCCGCTGCCGGCCGATGAGGTCGCCGCCATAGGGGTCAAGCTGGCCTGGGGCCTGCACGACATCCATGGCCAGGACGTGAACCATCTCGACGTGAAGCCGAGCAACGTGATGTTGCGCCCGAATGGCGAGGCCGTGCTGATCGACTTCGGGTTTTCCCGCCACCTCCGGCTCCCCGACATCCTGGCGGAAGAATTTCCCGGGCCCATCGGCACCGGCGCCTACGTGGCGCCGGAGCAGGTCTTGGGCAACCGCACCGATCGCCGCAGCGACATCTTCGCCATGGGCGTCCTGTTGTATTTCTTCGCCACCGGCGAGCGGCCGTTCGGCGATCCGCAGACCGCGCGCGCGTGGCGCCGGCGCCTCTATCGCGATCCGCTTCCGCCGCGCGCCCGCCGTCCCGATTGCCCGCCGTGGCTGCAGGAGATCATCCTGCGCTGCCTCGAGGTGGATCCGGCGGGGCGGTATCCCACCGCGGCTCAGCTCGCGTTCGATCTGCGGCATCCCGATCAAGTGGCGATCACGGCGCGCGGCGAGCGCATCCGGCGCAGCTCCGCTCTCGGCGCCGCGGCCCGCTGGATGCGCGTCAAGCCAAGACTTCCGGCGTTCGCGCAGAGCGGCGCCCGCAGGCTGCATGAATCTCCCATCGTGATGGCGGCGGTCGACCTCGTGCCCGGGCAGGAGAAACTGGCCGAAGAGCTGCGCCTCGCGGTGCGACGCATCCTGCAGACGCAGCCCGAGGCGCGCCTCATCTGCGTGAACGTGCTGAAACTGTCGCGCCTGGCGCTCGATCCGACCGAGGACGAACACGGGCGGAACCTGCACCTGCGCCGCCTCGCCGAGCTCCAGTACTGGGCCCGGTCGCTGCCCATGCCGGGCCACGGGATCACATACCACGTGCTCGAGGCCGTCGATCCGGCAGCGGCGCTCCTCGACTATGCGCGGCATAACCAGGTCGACCACATCGTGATCGGGGCGCGCGCGAGCTCGGCGTTGCGGCGGCACCTGGGCAGCGTGTCGGCGCAGGTCGTGGCGGAAGCGCCCTGCACCGTGACGGTCGTGCGGACGCCGCGGCCCTGACGGCTTCGGCACGTTGGCATCGCGGCCCCATGTGATTATGACTGGGAGCACACCGGAGGTGATGTCCATGCTGTTTCCCACCACGCTCGTCGGCTCGTATCCCCAGCCCGACTGGCTGATCGACCGCGCCTCCTTGGGCAAGCAGACGCCGCCGCGCGTGCGCGCCAAGGAGCTGTGGCGGGTCGATCCGCGCTGGTTGGAACAGGCGCAGGACGATGCCACGCGGCTCGCCATTCGCGACCAGGAGCGCGCCGGCCTCGACATCATCACGGACGGGGAGATGCGGCGCGAAAGCTATTCGAACCGGTTCGCTACCGCGCTCGACGGCATCGATCTCGACAATCCGGGATCCACCATCAGCCGCAGCGGGGCAAAAATCCCGGTGCCGCGCGTGGTAGGAAAGATCCGGCGCCGGCATCCGGTCGAGGTCGGCGACGTGAAATTCCTGCGCGCCAACACGGATCGCATGATCAAGCTGACGGTGCCCGGCCCCTTCACCATGGCGCAGCAGGCGGAGGACAGTTTTTACCGCGACGAGGAGGCGATGGCGCTGGACTACGCCGCCGCCGTCAATGCCGAGATCAAGGACCTGTTCGCCGCCGGCGCCGACGTGGTGCAGATCGACGAGCCGTGGATGCAGGCGCGGCCGGAGAAGGCCAAGGCCTATGGCATCAAGGTGCTCAATGCGGCGCTCGACGGCGTCACCGGAACCACGGCGGTCCACATCTGCTTCGGCTATGCCCAGACCGTGAAGGGTGACAAGCCGACCGGCTACGCGTTCCTGTCCGAGTTCGAGCAGGCGCGGGTGCAGCAGGTCTCGGTCGAGACCGCGCAGCCGAAGCTCGATTGCACCCAGCTCGCCGCCTTGAGCAAGACCGTCATTCTCGGCGTCATCGACCTCGGCGACATGGCGGTCGAGGCGCCCGAGACGGTGGCGGCCCGCATCCGGCGGGCGCTGCCCTACGTGGCACCCGAACGCATCATCGTGGCGCCCGACTGCGGCATGAAATACCTTCCGCGCGACGTCGCCTTCGCCAAGATGCAAGCAATGGTGGAGGGTGCAAAAATCGTGCGGCGGGAGCTTGGCTGACGCCGCATGCGACGAAAGGGCGAGGTGATTTCCCCTTGAACCGATGGGTAAATTCGCCCAATGATCGCGCAGCGTAGGGGCCGCAGCCCGCCAAGCGGATCTTTAAGGATCCCGCAAAGAATCAAGGGAGTAGAACGCCATGACCATGACGACGACTCGCCTGTCCGCCGCCGCGCTGGCGACGCTTTTCGCAGCCGCGCCGGCCGCTGCCTGGGAACCCACCAAGCCGGTCGAGATTGTCGTGGCGGCCGGAGCCGGCGGCGCCTCCGATCAGATGGCACGCATGATCCAGGCGGCCGTGCAGAAGAACAACCTGATGAAGCAGCCCATGGTGGTGTCGCTCAAGGGCGGCGCCTCCGGTGCCGAAGCCCTGATCTACATGAAGTCGAGCGAGGGGGACGCGCACAAGTTCCTCATCGCCTATTCGCTCATCTACACGCTGCCGCTGTCGGCCAAGATCCCGTTCGACTGGCGCGACCTCACGCCGGCCGCCCTGTTGGCGTTCGACCAGTTCGTGCTGTGGACCAATGCCGGCCTG
>DATFWC010000578.1:0-6380 GCA_035259885.1 Xanthobacteraceae bacterium | reverse complement strand
CTCGCGATTGACCAGCATCAGGCCGTTGGCGGCGCGCACCTTGTGGGCATGAATGCCGGACGCCGTCGGGACATTGGCGACCTGTCTCGGATTTTTTGGATCGCTGACATCGACGATGGTGGTGCCGGTGGTGCCGTTGACATGGCCGATATAGGCGAAATTGCCATCCACCACGATCTGGCCGCCACCGTCGCAATCGAAGTACCCGACCTCGCGCACGCCCTTGCACTGCCCCATGCGGTTCTCCCCTGCTTCACGGCCGCGCGGCAGATGTACCGCAGATGCCATGGGTTGAGCAAAGCCGGCGGCACAATACTGTAGCCCGGATGGAGCGAAGCGAAATCCGGGAGCGGCCTCACCAGGTTCCAGTCCGGCTGATGCGCCGTCCCCGCATTTCGCTGCGCTCCATGCGGGCTACGGGAGCTTGCGTCCTGCCTCCCGCATGATGCGGCCGAGGTTGTGGAGGCGCGGATCGGCAAAAAGATCCTCCAGCGCAACTGGCAGACGGCGGCGCCAGTTCGGATGCTCGTTCACGGTGCCCGGCAGGTTGGGCTGATCGGCCAGTTCGAGCGCATCCTCCATCGCCACCACGACCAGCCGGCTCGGCGTCGCGGCAAGAAATCTTGCCACCTCCGGGAAATCGAGGCCGCCGAACCCATGCGCCTCGAGCGCGCCGCGCAGTTGCCCGACGGCCCAGCGGCGCTCGTCCTCGCTCTCGCCCGGATTTATGCCCAGTGCCTCCTTGATGCGACAGTCGTGGCCGGTCATCCATCCGGCGAAGGTCGGAAGATCGTGGGTGCTGAAGCTGGCCAGCGCGTCGCGCTTGTACTCGCTGGGCGACTTGAACGCGCCATCGTGGCGGCGCTCGAACAGCAGCACGAGGTAGGACCACAGGCCCCAGTCGGCCATCGCCTCGCGGAAGCCGTCCGGCACGGTTCCCAGATCCTCGCCGATCACGATGCACTCGTGGCGCATACTCTCCTGTGCCACCACGGCGAGCAGCGCCTCGAACGGAAACTGCACATAGGTCCCGTCCTGCGGCTTCATGCCGTGCGGAATGACGAACAGGCGGCGCAGGCCGAGCACGTGGTCGAGGCGAACCGCGCCGGCATAGCGCATGGACTCGCGCAGCATCTGGCGAAACGGCTCGAACTGCTCCGCCTCGAGGCCGGCGGGACTGAAGCCGCACAGGCCCCAGTTCTGGCCGGCGGTGTTCAACAGGTCGGGGGGCGCGCCGACCGACAGGCTGTTGAGGATGGCGTCCTGCTCGCTCCAGGCGTCGGCGCCACCCGCTTCCACGCCGACCGCCACGTCGACATAGAGGCCGATCGGTAGCCGAAGCTCCTGGGCTTTGGCGCAGCATTGCGCCATCTGGGAATCGGCGATCCACTGCACGAATTCGAAGAACCCGATCTCGATGGCGGCTTCGCGGCGCAGGCCGCTGACATGCTCAGCGTCGGGCCGGCGCCAGAATTCCGGCCATTGCCACCACACGTCGGGGAAGCGCCGCCGCAGATGCTCGAAACTGGCGAAGCGCGCGAGCCATTGTCCGCGCTCGCGGCGGAACGCATCGAAGTCGGCCCGGCGCTGCGCATCGGGCTGGCGGCAAAAGCACTCATAAGCGAGGCGCAGCCCGGCGAGCTTGGCGGCGGCGACGCCGGCGTGATCGATGAAATCCTGCTGCCGAAGCCGCTCGACCTCCGGCGCCAAGCCGGCCGCGTCCGCGCCGGGAAACTCCGGGACGGCGCTGACGTCGATGTAGAGCGGATTGAGAAACAGGCGGCTGTTGGGCGAGTAGGGGCTGGCCTGCTCGGGACGATCGTCGAACAGGGCGTGCAGCGGGTTGAGCGCGATTCCGGCGGCGCCGAGCCTGCCGGCCAGCGTGAGCAGGTCGGCCAGATCGGTGAAATCGCCATGCCCCCAGTTGCGATGCGACTTCACGCCGTAGAGCTGGACCGCCAGCGTCCACAGGCGCGCATCCGGGTCGTTGCCCTGGAACGCCATTGGTGGCGCTACCAGCAGGGTTGCGCTTTCCTGCCGCAGCTCGTCCGGAGCCGTGATGTTGACGCGAAGCCGATACGTGCCGATGGCAATGTCGGGCAGAGCGATGACCGGTCCTTCGCCCGCGCCGCTCGCGATTACGCGCTCGCCCGCCGCCACCTGCCAATCGACGTGACAGCCGGGAGCGCCGCCTGGAATGTGAATGTGCGAGTCGCGGCCGCGTCGCACCACCAGCGTGCCGGGCAACAGCTGGCGCGGCGCCGGGCGGCCGCCGCTGATCGCGCCGACGATGTGGGCGAGCACGCCGCGATCGACCGCGCGGCGGTTTCCGAATGCATCCGAGTATTCCGCCGCGACGCCCCACTGCGTCGCCAGATCGGAAATATCGTTCATCGCTCAGGAGCTCTTGGCCGCCACAATACCAACAGGGTTGGGAACCACTGCTGGCCGCGCATACTGGGACAAAATCTTTTTCAATGGAATCCGTGCGGGTCGCGGAGATTTGGGCGTCAATGCGGCGAGAAAGCTCTCGAACCACGCGGCGATGTCGTTGCGGCGCAAGACCGCCATCATGGCCTCCCAGCGCTCGCGCCGCTCCTCCGCCGGCATGCGCAGCGCGCAGCTGATGGTCTGGCCGAGCGCATCGACGTCGTGCGGGTTGACCAGCAGCGCGGCATCGAGCTCGCGGGCCGCGCCGGCAAACCGCGACAGGACCAGGACGCCGGGGTTCAGCGGATTCTGGGCCGCGACATATTCCTTGGCCACCAGGTTCATGCCGTCGTTCAGCGGCGTCACCACGCCGATCTGCGCCGTGCGGTACAGCCCCGCCAAGGTCGACTGGGCGTAGCCCTTGTTGAGGTAGCGGATCGGCGCCCAGTCGACTTCGCCATGGCGGCCGTTGATCTCGCTCACCAGGGCGGCCAGCCGGGCGCGCAGCTTGTCGTAGGTCGGAATGTCGCCGCGTGACGGCAGCGCGATCTGCAGGAAGGAGACCTGACGCTTGAGCTCGGGCTCCTCCTGGAACAGGTGGTCGAACGCGCGCATGCGGTTCTCCAGCCCCTTCGAATAATCGATGCGGTCGACGCCGATGGCGAGCGCGCCGGCCTGTAGGCTGGCGCGCAGGCGCGCGATGTCGGGACGGGTGGCTGCCTTCACGGCCCCCTCGGCGAAAGCCTGCACGTCGATCCCGATGGGGAAACAGGCAAGCCGCGCGCCGGTGCCGCCGACCAAGCCGTCGCTGTCGACCTGCAGTGCGAGCTCGTTGCGCACGTAGTTGGAAAAATTCGCCTTGTCGTCCTCGGTCTGGAAGCCGACCAGGTCGTAGCTGAGCAAGGCCCGCGCAAGGTCGCGGTGATGCGGCAGGCTGGCGAAGACCGTAGTCGCCGGGAACGGCGTGTGCAGGAAGAAGCCGACCGGAACGCGGATGTCGAGGCGGCGCAGTTCTTCCGCCAGCGTCATGAAGTGATAGTCATGGATCCAGATCCTGGCGTCGTGGCGCACCAGGCCGGTCAGGGCGACCGCGAGCAGACGATTGACCTCGCGGTAGGCGGCATAGTCATCGTCCCGGGCGCCGATGAGATCCGGGCGCGAATGCAGCACCGGCCACAGGCCCGAGTTGGCGAACCCCTTGTAGAATTTGTCGTACAGGCCGGCCGGGACGTCCACCCGGGCTGTGGTCCCGGCGCCAATCGTCGCCAGGGCGGTCAACGGCCCCCTGCGCTCGGAATTCGCAGAATTTGATTGCTGAATCCGGGTGCCGAGCCACACGGCCCCGCATTTCTTGACTGCCTGCAGCAGCGCCGAGGCGAGTCCCCCTTCCACTGGCCCGTCAAGACGAGAATCTGCAACGCGATTGGACACCAGAACGACGGTCACGCCGCACCTCCCAATCGATAACCGGCCGGCGTGCGGTTGGTTCCGGAAATGTGTAAATTGCGGGCCTGGGCGCCGCAGCAGTGCGGCAAGAACCCACGGAACCAATTGAATTCCAGTCGGTTCTTATCGGTCAGCCCCCCTGCTATTCATTGCCCCCGCAGGCCTTCTCCCGGCCCGCGCACCAAAGGTTTCAGCGAACGTGAGAGCCAAGGCCAGCACGGCTCATGTCGCCGATCATCTCAGCCGCCGATTTCGCATCGAGGACGTCTATCCCCGTGTCGATGGCGGCCGGTTTCCGGTCAAGCGCATCGTCGGCGAGACCGTCGAGATATGGGCCGACGTATTGCGCGACGGCCATGATGTCGCGGCGGCGGCCCTGGTCTGGCGGCTGGAGCGCGACAGCGAGTGGCGCCACGTCCCGATGCGGCACCATGGCAACGACCGCTGGGTCGGCGCCTTTGTGCCGAGCGAGACCGGCCGCTACGTCTTCGCCATCGCGGCGTGGACCGACGTGGTCGCCACCTGGCGCCACGAAGTCAAGGTGAAGCTCGCGGCTGGCCAGGACGTGCAACTGGAGACCAAGGAAGGGCGCCAGCTGCTGGCGTCGCTGCGGCCGCGCGACCAGGGGTCGACCGCGACGATCGCGCGTGCCTGCGAGGCATTCGATCGGACCGGCGATGTCACGGTCCTGCTCGCCGACGACGTGATCGCGGCCGCGGCCGACGCGCAGGAGCGCTCCGACCTGACGACCAGCTCGCTGTTTCCGCTGCTGATCGAGCGGCCGATCGCCCGCGCCAGCGCGTGGTACGAGATCATGCCGCGCAGCCAGAGCCCGGTGCCCGGGCGCCACGGCACGTTCGACGATTGCATCGCCCGCCTGCCGGAGATTGCGGAACTCGGGTTCGACGTTGTCTACCTGCTGCCGATCCATCCGATCGGGCGCAAGAATCGCAAGGGCCGCAACAATTCACTTCACGCCGGACCGGACGATCCGGGCAGCCCCTATGCCATCGGGGCGGCCGAGGGCGGCCATGACGGGGTCCATCCCGAGCTCGGCACGCTCGACGATTTTCGCCGCCTCGTGGCGGCGGCTCGCGAGCTCGGCATGGAGGTCGCGCTGGATTTCGCGATCCAGTGCTCGCCGGATCATCCGTGGGTGCGTGAGCATCCCGAATGGTTCAAGAAGCGGCCCGACGGAACGATCCGCTATGCCGAGAACCCGCCGAAGAAGTACGAGGACATCGTCAACCCGGATTTCTACTGCGTCGATCGCGACGCGCTGTGGACGGCGCTGCGCGACATCGTCTTGTTCTGGGTCGAGCAGGGCGTGCGCGTCTTCCGCGTCGACAATCCGCACACCAAGCCGTTTCCGTTCTGGGAATGGCTGATCTGCGAAGTGCACGACCGCGATCCCGGTGTCGTCTTCCTCGCCGAAGCGTTCACGCGGCCGAAGATCATGAAGGCGCTGGCGAAGCTCGGCTTCAGCCAGTCCTACACCTACTTCACCTGGCGCACCACCAAGGCCGAGCTCAGCGCCTACATGCTGGAGCTGACGCAGTATCCGGTGTGCGAATATTACCGACCGAATTTTTTCGTCAGCACGCCCGATATCAATCCCTTCCACCTGCAATCCGGCGAGCCGTGGATTTTCAAGGCGCGCGCCGCGCTGGCGGCCACGCTGTCGTCCAACTACGGCATCTACAATGGCTTCGAGCTGCTCGAGCACGAGCCGATTCCCGGCAAGGAAGAGTTCCTCAACTCGGAGAAATACGAGTTGAAATTCCGCGATTGGAAGAAGCCCGGCAACATCGCCGCCTATATCGGCCGCCTGAACAGGATCAGGCGCGAGAACCCGGCGCTGCTGCAGACGCGCGATTTCCGCTTCGCTCAGGTCGACGACGAAGAGGTGATCGGCTTCGTCAAGGAGTTCGTCAACCGCGACAACGCGGTTGCCGTGGCGATCGCGCTCTCCGGTCACGGCCCGCGCCAGTTCTGGTTCCATTTCGGCGATCTCGAGATCGGGCCGCAACGCCGGCGCGTCACCTCGGTGGAGAATCTCGTGACCGGCGAGCGTCATTTTGTCGAATGGGGGGGCCTGCGCCTGCGCATCGACCCGGCGCGCGATCCCGCCCTGCTGTTCCGCTGCCACGCGTGACGGGAGCCCTCGTGAACATCGCGCCACAGATCACCATCGATCGCGAAGCTGGCCACGACGAACTCTGGTACAGGGACGCGATCATCTACCAGCTGCACGTCAAGGCCTTCGCCGACAGCAACGGCGACGGCGTCGGCGACTTCGCCGGGCTCACCGAGCGGCTCGACTACCTGCACGAGCTGGGCGTCACCGCGTTGTGGCTGCTGCCGTTCTATCCCAGCCCCGGCCGCGACGACGGCTACGACATTTCCGACTACCGCCGCATCAATCCCGACTTCGGCACGATGAAGGATTTCCGCCGCTTCGTCGCCGAGGCCAAGCGCCTGGGCCTGCGCGTGATCACCGAGCT
>DATFWC010000577.1:0-2736 GCA_035259885.1 Xanthobacteraceae bacterium | reverse complement strand
GGCGGTCGCCGTCCTGCTCGGCCAGAAACTGATCGGAGCCAAGCCGTTTTGAGCGCATCCACGACACCGCATGTCGCCAAGGTCATTGCGCCCGACCTCGTGCTCGAGCGCAGCGAGGCCGTGCCGGCGCTGATCGGGCGGCACGAGGATTTCTTGCTCATCGCCGGCCTCGGCGGCACGGCGTGCGACGTCGGCGCCGTGACCGGCGACGCCGCGCACGTCTATTCGCTGGGCGGGGCCATGGGGGCCGCCTGCATGATGGGCCTCGGCCTGGCGCTGGCACGGCCCGACCGGCGCGTGCTGGTGGTCACCGGCGACGGCGAACTGTTGATGAACCTCGGCGCGCTTGCCACCATCGCGGTGATGAATCCGCCCAACCTGGCGATCCTGTGCATCGACAACGGCCACTATGGCGAGACCGGCTGGCAGAAGAGCCACACCAGCCTCGGCGTCGACCTGGAAAAGATCGCCGCCGGCGCCGGCATCGCGCACACGCGCACGGTGGCGCGCGCCGATGACATTCCTGACGGCGCCCGGCTGCTGCGTGACCACAATGGCAGCGCCTTCGTGCTGCTGCGCGTGAAGCCGACCGAGCCGCCGGCATTCAAACGCAACTTCGACGCTTCGTTCCTGCGCGACCGTTTCCGCGCCGCGCTCACGACGCCATGACAGAGACACGATGAACTTCGCCTTCACGGAAGACGCGGCAGTGTGAAGTGGGAGTTCGGATTTGCAGCTCGCTGAGGAATGTTCCCTCTCCCCATGGGCGAGAGGGTCAGGGTGAGGGGGCACATGAGTCTCGATAGTCCCGTGCCCCCTCACCCCGGCCCTTTCCCCTCCCGGGAGACGGAGAAGGGCGCCGTGACTGTTGCCGTGGTCTCCAATCCAACCTTGCGGCAGGCGCTGCTGTCGCCGCGCGCGGTCGCCATCATCGGCCAGTCCAACGATGCGGGAAAAACCGCTGGGCGGCCGCTGAAATATCTGCGCCAGGCTGGCTATGCCGGCCGCATCTATCCGGTGAACGCGCGGCGCGACAGCGTGCTGGGCGAACGCGCGTGGCCGTCACTCGCGGAGCTGCCGGAAAAGCCCGACCACGCCTATATCGTCACGCCGACCGAAGGCGTCGTCGGCGCGGTGGAGGATTGTGGCCGCGCCGGCGTGGCGGTCGCCACCATCCTGGCCGACGGCTTTGGCGAAGCGGGCGATACTGGCGCGAAGCGCGTTGCGCAGTTGCGCGACATCTGCGCCCGCACCGGCGTGCGCCTGGTCGGCCCGTCCAGTCTCGGCGTGGTGAACCTGCGCGACAAGGTACTGCTCACCGCCAACGCGGCCTTTGCCGAGCCGGACCTGCCGGTGGGGAAAATTTTTGCGGCGTCGCATAGCGGCAGCTTGATCGGGGCGCTGGTGTCGCGCGGCAAGGCACGCGGCATCGGCTTTGCCGGGCTGGTCTCGGTCGGCAACGAAGTGGATCTCTCGCTCGGCGAGATCTGCGCCGCGACGCTCGACGATCCAGACATCGACGGCTACGCGCTGTTCCTGGAAACCATGCGCCACGCCGGGGCCCTGCGCGCCTTCGCGGTGGCGGCGGCGGCGCGCGGCAAGCCAATCGTCGCCTACAAGCTCGGGCGCTCGGCGGCGGCGCGCGAGCTTGCGGTGTCGCATACCGGCGCGATCGCCGGCGAGGACGACGTGGCGGCCGCGTTCCTGGCCGATTGCGGCATCGCCCGCGTGGACACGTTCGACGGGCTGATCGAAGCCCTGCCGCTGGTCGCGCGCCTGCCGGCGGGAGCGGCGCGGGAGCGGCCGCGCGTCGGCGTGGTGACGACGACCGGGGGCGGCGCCACCATGGTCATCGACCGCATCGCCACGAACGGCATCACGGTGGAGGGACCGACCGCCGCAACGCTGCAGCGCCTGGCGCAGGCCGGCATCAAGGTGGCGCCGGCCCGCCTGGTCGATCTCACCACCGCGGGCACCCGCTACGACGTGATGAAGCCAGCGCTCGACGTGCTGCTGGCGGCGCCGCAATTCGACCTCGTGCTGGCGGTGGTCGGCTCGTCGGCGCGCTTCCACCCCGATCTGGCGGTGCAGCCGATCATCGACAGCGCCGGTGCCGAAAAGCCGCTCGCCGCCTTCCTGGTCCCCGAGGCGCCGGAAGCGCTGCGGCGGCTGAGCGCCGCCGGCATCCCGAGCTTCCGCACGCCCGAAACCTGCGCCGACGCCATCGTGGCGGCATTCCGGCGGCGAGCGGCGAAACCCATCGTGCCGCGGGCGCCGGCGCGCGCCGGAACCGGTCGTGTGCTGGATGAGCTGGAAGCCGGGGCGATCCTCGACCGGCTGGGCATTGCGCGGGCGCCGGCGGTGGCGGTCGATGCCGATGCGACACGCGTGCCGGACCTGCCGTTCGCGTATCCGGTGGCCGTGAAGGTGCTGTCGGCGGAGATTCTTCATAAGACCGATGTTGGCGGTGTCGTTCTCAACGTTCCTGACACCCAGGGCGTACTTGCGGCCATCGCATCCCTTCGCCGGCTCCTGAGCGAGCGCCGGCCCGGCGTTCGCCTCGATCGCGTGTTGGTGCAACCCATGGTGTCGGGTCTCGACGAGGTTCTGGTGGGGTATCGCGTCGATCCCGACGTCGGCCCCATCGTCATGGTGGCGGCCGGCGGCGCCCTGGCGGAAATTTTTCGCGACCGCAGCCTGCGGCTGGCGCCGGTCGATCTCGCCGAGGCGCAGGCC
>DATFWC010000576.1:0-4707 GCA_035259885.1 Xanthobacteraceae bacterium | reverse complement strand
TTCGAGGAAGCGCTCGACGTCATGGTCAAGGCGTGGACGACGCGGGAACGGTTCTCGCATCGGGGAACCTTCTGGCAGTTCGACGACGTCATTGTCGAGCCGCCGCCGCGGCAGGTGCCGCACCCTCCCTTGTGGATGGCGGCCGGCAGCGCGCCGTCGCTCCGCCGCGTCGCGGCGCGCGGCCACAACCTCATCCTCGACCAGTTCGCGTCGATCGCGCAGACCGGCGAGCGCCTCGCGCTCTACCGGCGCGAAGTCCTGGCGCGCGGCGCCGAGTTCGATCCGATGCGGGTGACGGTGGCGCGCGACATGTTCGTGGCGACGACCGCGGCCGAGAAGGAAGCCGCGATCGCGCGCAACAAGCAGTTTCACCAGCGAATCATCAACGTAGCGCGCGCGCCCGACCGCGCCGGCGGATCGCATATTCTTGCGTACTCGCATTCGGACGAGCAGGAACATTCGTCGCCGCTGATCGGCACGCCCGACGAGATTTCCACCAAGCTCGAGGGACTGCGCCAAGTCGGCGTGCGCTACGTGATCCTGGGCGGCGGCTCGCGCGAGAGTCTGCGGCGCTTCGCGCGTGACATCATGCCGGCGTTTGCGAACGAACGGGATGCCGCCATGAGCGCAGCAGTGGCGGCGCCATCCAGCTCGGCTTCCTGCTGAAGCCCAACCGCTTCGCTTACGGCGAAAAGCTATTCATCATGAAATTCACCGTCGCCATGGCGAGGGCACGCACGCCGACCACCAGCGCCTTCTCGTCGATGAAAAAGTTGGGATTGTGATTGGGTGCGGCCGTCGCGGGGTCCTGGTCGCGCGGCACGATGCCGAGGACAAAGTATAGGCCCGGCACCTCGTTGAGGAAGAACGACATGTCCTCCGAGGCGCCGGAGCGCTCGTTGAGGGCGGCATCGCCGTCGGCGGCGCGCTCCAGCACCGGGACCATGCGCGCGGTGACACGCTCGCTGTTCACCAGCGGATCGTAGAGCTCGATGATTTCGACCTCGGCCTTGGCGTTGGCGCTGGCGGCAATATTCTCGGCGACCTGACGGATGTCGCGGTGCACGGCAGCGCGGATGCCGGGGTCATAGGTCCGGATCGTGCCGGTCATGTCCACCGTCTCGGGCACGATGTTGAAGCGCGAGCCGCCGTTGATGGTGGTGACGCTGACCACGGTCGGCGACTTCATCAGATCGGTGCGCCGGCTCACGATGGTCTGCAGCCCCATCACGATCTGCGCCGCCGTGGTGATCGGGTCGATGGCACGCCACGGATAGCCGCCGTGGCCCTGCCGGCCTGTGACCTTGATGCGCAGTTCGTCGGCGCTGGCCATGGCGGCACCGGCGCGGTAGGCGAGCCGCCCGCTGGGCAGTCCGGAGTTGACGTGCAGGCCGAAGATGGCGTCGGGCTTGGGGCCCTGCAGCACGCCCTCCCGCACCATGGCCTTGGCGCCCCACACCTTGCCGGTAAAGGCGGCGTAGAGGGATGGGCCTTCCTCGGCCGGCTGGAAGATGAACTTCACGGTGCCGGGCAGCCTGTCCTTCATGGCGGTGAGCACCTCGGCGGTCGCCATCAGGATGGCCGTGTGGGCGTCGTGCCCGCAGGCGTGCATGACGTCGACCTCGCGGCCAAGATATTTGCTCTTAGCCTTGGAGGCGAACGGCAAGCCCTCGGGCTCCTTGACCGGCAAGGCATCCATGTCGGCGCGCAGCGCCACCACCGGTCCGGGCCTACCGCCCTTGAGGAGCGCCACCACACCGGTCTGGGCGACACCAGTTTTCACGTCGAGGCCCAGCCGCGTGAGGTGCGCGGTCACGAGGCCGGCGGTGCGCGTCTCCTGCTCGCCCAGTTCCGGATTCTGGTGAATGTCGCGCCGCCACGCGATGAGCTGCGCCTCGATCTGGGCGGCGCGCTGCCGGATTTCCTGCTCGAGTTCGGGGATCGATTGTGCACGCGCCGACGACAGCGCGGCGAGCAGGACGAAGGACGTTGCGAATAGACGAAGGGCCGCCATCTTGCTCTCCCGCCGCCGATTGTGTGGGTTTCGATCTAGGCTAACCCGGCGGGCGCCGGCCGTCACGCTCCCCCGACAGCATCGTGTGAGCCGCCGGACCAAATCCCGGCGCTCCGGCTGCGAGTCCGTCCGGCGGCCGGCGCAATTGGGTTGCCCGGCGTTCGACCGACCCCGCTAGTCGACCCGCACGGCGGACGGCGGAGACGTGGAGCACGTGGCGCCCTCTTTGCGTTGCCACACCGGTCGTAGCCATTTCGCCCCTCGCTCTGTAAAGACTTTGGTCGCAGGCGAAGCGGTAGGGACTCGACGATGGCGGACCTCAAAGGCGGATGCCATTGCGGCAAGCTGCGCTACGAAGTGACCGGCGTGCCGTTCCACCGGACCAACTGCCATTGCTCGATCTGCCGGCGCACGACCGGCGCGCCGTTCGTGACCTGGTTCAGCGTCAAGCGCTCGGAGTTCCGCATCGTGGCGGGCGAGCCGGCGCAGTTCCGCTCGAGTAGGACCGGCACCCGATCCTTCTGTTCCACCTGCGGCACGCAACTCACCTTCGTCAGCGACGATTATCCGGACGAGATCGACGTCACGACGTGCAGCCTAGACGATCCGGAAACCCTGCCGCCGCAAGACCACACGCGGACGAGCAGCAGATTGCGCTGGATCAGCCTGGCCGACGGGTTGCCGGAATTTTTGGAGGCGCGTCCCGACTAGCGCCCTGGCGCTAGCGGTTGATCGCGTCGATGGCGGCGCGCGCTGTCTGATTGTACCTGTCGATGGTGTGGCGCAGCGCATCGAACATCTGGGCTCGGCGATCGATCAGACGCTTGAGCTTCATGGTCTCGACGTCGATGCTGGGCGTCCCACCGCGGTCGGCCCGACGCTGCAGTTCGTTGACGCGCGCCATCTGCTCCTCGATGTCGGCATCCACGTCCCGCATGAGCGACACTTGGACCAAGGCCAGCTTGTCCTCAGCCGTGAGCGCCGGATCGGCCAGGGTCTGCTCGATCCGTGGATCACGAAAACCGTACGTTCTTCCGACATCCTGCATGCGCGCAACCAGTTCGCCGTCGTCGCGCGAGGGCCGTACCGATGACAGACTTGCCTTCAGGCCCGCCGCGTTCGTCCTGAGGGCGTTTAATTCTCTTTTGAGCTCGACGATTTCCTGGCGCATGGCCAGGTTCTCCTGGCCTTGCATGCGCACGATGCCGTCGAGCCTCGTCATGTCGTCGGAACCGCCCGGACGGCCGAACGTGGCATGAACGAGCGCGATGATGGCGATGATCGTCGTGCAGACCAGCAGCGACAGGAAGCCAACGAAAAACAGCGTATGCCGGCGCGACACGATCCATTGCTCGGCCGACAGCCCGCTCCGCGGCACCGTGCTGTATTCCCGCATGATCATCCGGATACGATCGTCGGGAGGCAGATCCTTGAATAGCTGCGCGATCCGGTCGAGGCGATGTCTCGCGACGGTCGTGTAGGTCCATGCCGCCGCGACGCCGACATACGCGGCGAACGCATAGGGACTGGCGGCCACAGTCCGAAGATTGAGCAGGAAATCCGATATGTCCACGCGCGGCCACGAGGGCTGACCCGCCAGCAATGATTGCCACCAGGGCATCGACGGCCCGCCATGCCAGCCCCAACGAACCGGCGGCGGATGAACCATGTCGTCGCGCTATGGCGTCAGACCATCAGGTTCGGGCGTTTCGTTGTCCCAATCCAAGATGATGCATGGTCGCGGCTCGCCCGCCTGCGGTTCAAATCATCGGGCGACGAGTGCCATAGGCGTTCGCTATCGTGGAACGCGGTATCGCCTGGCGCACGGCTGTGCCGAAACAAGCGAAATGGCCGGGACAAGCCCGGCCATGACAAGCACATCTGATGATCGACGTGGAAATGCACTAGCTTCTGCCGGCCGCGGACTTTCGCCTGGGTCGGCGGACCGCTCTCACCTTCCCGCTGTTTCCGCCTCCGCAGAAGAACTGATCGCCGCCATCGGATTCGAGCCCCGACACACCCGTTCCACGTGGCATCTCGAGCCTTTCCAAAACCTCTCCGGTTCGAGGATCGATGCGCCGCACATCGCTCTCGTCACCTTCCCAGGTGCCGTGCCAGAGTTCGCCGTCGATCCAGGTGACCCCGGTGACGACGCGGTTCGACTCGATCGTGCGAAGGATCGCGCCCGTCTGGGGATCGATTTGATGGATCTTGCGGTCCCGATGCTGGCCCACCCAGAGCGTCCCTTCGGCCCACGCCAGCCCCGAGTCACCGCCGCCGCCGGGCGCCGGGATCGTGGCCACCACACGGCCGGTCTTCGGATCGATTTTCTGGATGCGATCCTCGGCGATCTGAAACAGGTGCTGGCCGTCGAAGGCCGTTCCCGCATGCGCGGCGACATCGATCGTGCGCACCATCGTTCCGCTCGCAGGATCGAAGGCGTTCAGCCTGTCTCCCGACGCAAACCAGACGTGGCGACCGTCAAACGTGACCCCGTGGACCTGGCCGGCATCCGGGAAGGGTCCATATTCGCGGAGGATTTCGGCTGCAGATCGTTTCATGCGTCGATCCTAGTCACTGGGCAGTGGACCGGGGAGTAACAAGGTTGTCGGGAATCCAGGGACGGGCGGGGTCATCCAGCGACGCGCGCGCCCGCGACCGAACGACTGCACCTTGCCGGCCGCCGCAAGCGA
>DATFWC010000575.1:0-2697 GCA_035259885.1 Xanthobacteraceae bacterium | reverse complement strand
CGGGCACACCGGCAGCTTGGCAGCCGCGGTCAAGGCGGTCGAGGCGGTCGATACCGGCCTCGGCCGCATCGCGCAGGCAATTAGCAAGGCGGGGGGTGCCTTGCTGGTTACCGCCGACCACGGGAATTGCGAACTGATGCGCGATCCCGATACCGGCGGGCCGCACACCTCCCACACCACCAATCCGGTGCCGGTCCTGCTGCTGGGCGGCGGCAACGTTTCCTTGGCGTCGGGGCGGCTCGCGGACATCGCGCCCACTTTGCTCGCGCTGATGGGTCTTCCCCAGCCCGGCGAGATGACCGGTCGATCCCTGCTGCGCGGGATCCAAGCCGGCGATCAGGCCTCGGTGAGGCCCAGCACGTCGGCCATGGAATAAAGCCCCGGCTTGCGCCCGCGCGCCCAGAGCGCGGCGCGCAGCGCGCCGCGGGCGAAAATCATGCGATCCTCGGCCTTGTGCACGAGCTCGATGCGCTCGGCCGGCCCGGCAAAGATCACGGTGTGGTCGCCCACGACCGAGCCGCCGCGCAGCGAGGCAAAGCCGATGTCGCCGGCGCAGCGTGCGCCGGTGACGCCGTCGCGGCCGCGCACCGAGCGCTGGTCGAGATCGACGCGGCGACCCTCGGCCGCGGCGCGGCCAAACATCAGCGCCGTGCCGGAAGGCGCGTCGACCTTTTTGTTGTGGTGCATTTCGAGGATTTCGATGTCGAAATCCTCATCAAGCGTCTTCGCCACCTGCTTGACCAGCGCCGCCAGCAGGTTGACCCCCATGCTCATGTTGCCGGACTTGACGATCACGGCGCGCTTTGCCGCCTGCTCGATCAGCTTTTCATTCTCGCCCGTGAGCCCGGTGGTACCGATGACGTGGACGCAGCCCTTGCGCGCCGTGTGCTCGGCGAAAGCCAGCGTCGCGGCGGGAACGGTGAAGTCGATGAGCCCATCCGCCTGGGCGAGCAGCGGCTCGACGTCGGTGGTGACCGCCACGCCGTTCTTGCCGAGCCCAGCAAGCTCACCCGCGTCGCGGCCGATCACCGCCGAGGAGGCCGCCTCCACCGCGCCGGCCAGGATTGCTCCGTCCGTGGCCGCAATAGCATGGACGAGCGTGCGCCCCATGCGTACGCCGGCTCCAGCCACGATCAGCCGCATGTCGGACATGGCATCTCTCCAGCCAATTTGGCTGCGGGTATAGCGAGGCGGGGATGCGAAGGAAAGTAATGCCCCTTACTCCCCTCGCGTTTCCTCTCTCGACGTTGGACTAGAGCATGTTCCGTCCCAATTGAATCAAGGAGATTCTCTGAGGGCGAAGGATGAGAGAGTCTATCGGCATTGATTCGGTTTTGGGAGGCTGGGCGATGCCGAAGGCCTATTCTGAAGACATGCGGGCGCGAGTGATTGCGGAAGTTGAAAGCGGGGCGTCGCGGCGCGCGGCGGCCGAGGAGTTTGATGTCAGTGCCAGCACGGCGATTATCTGGGTCAAGTGCTTTCGGGAGACGGGCCGCTGTACGGCTAAGCCGCGGGGCGGGAGCGTCTCGCCGTTGGAGAAGCATGCAGATTTTCTGTTGGGTCTGATTGCGCGACGGCCAGACCTGACCCTGGACGAGGCGGTTCTGGCGATGCACAGGCACAAGATTCCTGGCAGCCGCAGCGCGATGTGGCGCTTCTTCAAGCATCACAACGTCACTTTCAAAAAAAAGCCTGCACGCGGCGGAGCAGGAGCGCGCGGACGTGGCGCGAGCGCGCCAGCGCTGGATGCGAGAACAGGGCATGTTTGATCCTGCCCACCTGGTCTTCGTCGACGAGACTGCCGCCAATACCAAGATGGTGCGGCTGAGCGGCCGTTGCCCGCGCGGCGAGAGGCTGATCGGCCGCGTGCCGCAGGGCCACTGGAAGACCATCACCTTTGTGGCCGCGCTCCGTCGCAATGGCATGCGAGCGCCGTGCACTGTTGATGGTTCAATGAACGGAGCCAAGTTCCTGGCTTACGTCAAACAGTGTCTAGCCCCGACCCTCAAGCGCAAGGATATCGTCGTGATCGACAACCTTCCTGCGCACAAAGCCGCTGGCATTCGCGAGGCGATTGAAGCGCGCGGCGCCACGCTTCGCTATCTGCCCCAATACTCGCCCGACCTGAACCCCATCGAGATGCCGTTCAGCAAGTTGAAGGCGTCTTTGCGCAAGGCGGCGGAACGAACAATTCCTCGCCTGCGCCGCCGAATTGGAAGGTTCGCCTGCAACCTAACCGCCCGCGAATCTTGCAACTATTTCAGGCACGCCGGTTATGAGTGAATTCGACTGGAATCTGCTCTAGTTCGGTCAAATAGGTGGCGATTAGTCTCTCTTGGGCTGGACTGCTATCTGCTGCGCGCGCGCCGCGAGCGGCCATGCCGCCGCACCGCCGAGGAGCGTGATGAACGCGCGCCGCCTCACTCGATCACCTCGTCGGCGCGGACAAGCAGAATCGTCGGGATTTCGAGGCCGAGCGTCCTGGCGGTTCGCAGATTGATCACTAGGTCGAACTTGGTCGGCTGCACGACTGGTAATTCGCCAACCTTTTCGCCTTTTAGAATGCGACCGACGTAAATCCCCGCCTGTCGATAGCCGTTGTTGATCCTCGGTCCATAGCTCATTAGGCCCCCGGCATCGACGAACTCGCGCAAAAAATAGAGCGTAGGAATTTTGTAACGCGCCGCAAGCTGTACG
>DATFWC010000574.1:0-3243 GCA_035259885.1 Xanthobacteraceae bacterium | reverse complement strand
GCTTAGCGGTTTCTCAGCTTTACGTTTTCTGGTCTTGCCGCTGCTCATGGGGTATTCTCATGCTCAAGGAGAGAATAAGCTATTAGCCGGAGAATAGATAGATGAGCAAAAAGGCCAGACCTACGCTAAAGGAGCTAAAAGCGGAGCGCGAGGCGCAGCGCAGGGAGGCTTTAGACCCATCTTCAACAATTCGATTTACTAAGTAATTGATCGGCAATGGCGATTAGCACCGCGCCGGCGGCTTGGCACTACATTTTAGGCGCGGTGGATCAGTCGGCTTGGCGCACGGTCGGAGGCAGCGCAACGCCAGCGGCGCGCAGAGCGAGGCTGGCGGCGGAACGCGGCGCCGAGCGAACCACGAAGCGCTTGCCGTCGTGCTCGATTTCGGTCTCGGTCAGCGAGTCGAGGTCGGCGATGATCTGCGGCCAGGAACCGGAGCGAGCGAGCGCCGCGATGCGGTCCTCCAGCGCCTTCTTCAGCACCAGCGCGAGGAAGCTGCAGAACACGTGGCCGCGGATAGTGTCGTCGAGCTTGTGGAAGATCGGCCGGGTCGAGAGCAGGTGCTTTGCGGTTCGGAAGGTCTGCTCCACCGTCCACAATTGCTTGTAGCAGAGCATGGCTTCGAGCGGGTTGAGCTCGGTGTTGGTACGCAGCACGAAGAGGCCGTCGAACTTCTTCTCCTCCTCGACCTTGTCGGGATCGATGGCGAAGTGCTCATCGCTGATCGTTTTCAGGTAACGCTGAAAGCCGGTGTTGCCGACCAGCGCCTTGTCGCCTTTCGCGAGCTGGCGCTCCAGTGCCGCCAGGATCGAGGCGCGATCGGCGGCATCCTTCTCCGCCTCCTGATGGTTGCGGCAGACGATATAGCGCCGCCCAGCCAGCATCACCGTCTTGGCCTCGAAGTCGGCCTGCTTGCCGCGCTTGCTCATCGTGAACGGCACGAATGGCGCCGGATCGTCGAGCACTAGCTCGCGCACCAGCTTGTCGCTGCGCTCGCGCACGCCGAGGATATAGAGAAGCCGCCGCGCCTCCAGCTCGGCCATGGTCTCGGCACTGATCATGCCGCGGTCGGCGACCACGCACACGCGCGCAATGGCGAAGCGCCGGCGCAGCCGGTCGATCACCGGAATGAGGGTGCTGACGTCGGCGGTGTTGCCCGGCCACATCTCCGAGCACACCGGCCGACCGTCGCCGTCGATTAATACCGCAAGGATCATCTGCCGTAGGTCTGGACGGTGATCCTTGCTGTAGCCGTGCCGGCCCAGCGTCTGTCCGCCGGCACCCTCGAAAGACAGGCTGGTGGTGTCCATGAACACCAGGTCGAGCCGCGTGAGCAGGTCGCGCCGATGCGCGAACAGCCGCTCCTCCACCACGTCCTTGCGGCAGCGCGGTGCGAACGGCGTGCGGCCGTCCTGCTCCTGTTCCGGCAGTTCCTCGCCCAGCCACGCCATCGCCCGATAGAGATGATGCAGATCGAGCCCCGCGACCCCGGCGATCGTGTAATCCTCGCGCCAGCGATCCGCGGCGCGGTCGGAGCCGCTCACGAACAGCCGGTGCAGAACGGTGAGGAATACCGCGCGCTCCAGCGCAAACTTATGCCCGCGCCCCCCGGCGAGATCCGCGATCACCGCGCGGCAGCCGGTTTCCTCCCACAACCGCTCGAATACCAGCGCCGGTCCGATGCGGCGAACCGCAATCCTGACTGCGGCATCATCGGCGGCCGCGCTCAGCATCATGGCCTTGGCTGCGAACCGCGCCCCCGAGCGCAACAGCCGCTCCAGTTGGCCGCTCGCCTGCAGATCCTCGAAACGTCCGAGCGTGGCGATCACCTGCTGGCGCACCTGATCGCCCTCGCGGCGGCTCTCGACGATCTGCAGATAGGCACGCCCGGCCGAGGTCTTGCGGCGAAAGTACATGGCGCCTCCGCATGCTGGTGCGCACACAGAGTCGCGATTCGTTCGAAAAATTCAATAAAAATTTAGCAATGACGTGGCACTACACTTTCGCGCCAGCGCCCCCTCGGCCTCAGCAAAATCAATAGCTTATGTCACGTGCCCCCGCACGAAGTGTAGAAGATGGGTTAGAGGACAGAACCCGGATGTCGCTCGCTCCATCCGGGCTACGCGCGGAGTCAGAGACTCGGTTCGAACTCGCATGAGACCGGTTCGGTATGCGATCCGCTCACTGTGCGGGCTTCATCCCGAGAGTTTGCGCGATCGCGGCGAGCTGGTCGCGGATCTCCTTAATGCCGGCGGCGAACTCGCGCGGGCCGCGCAAATCCACGACTTGGCCGGTCTGCGCCAGCCGGCTTGCAATCGTCGGATCGGCCTCAACCACGGTGCGGACGTCGGCGGCAATGCTTTCGCGCAGCGCCATCGACATTCCGCGCGGCCCGTACATGCCAATCAGGCCGTCTAGTCCGAGATATGGGTACCCTGCTTCGGCGACGGTTGGAGTGTCGGCAGCGATTCCGACCCGCTTGCGGCTGGTCACCGCCAGGACCCTAACCCTCCCCGCCTGAACTAGCGGATGCAGGGTCGCGTAGGATGACATGAGAAGGTGGATGCGTGCCTCGGCCAGGTCGCTCGGTGCTTGCTGGATGTCGCGGTACGGCACCCGGGCCACCGGTAAGCGCTGGGTCTTGATGAAAGCAGACAGGATCAGGTCGGAATTGCCGGCGGCGGCCGACACGTTGAGCGTATCGGGGTTTGCGCGGGCGAGCGCAATGAATTCGGGAAGCGTCTTCACGTTGAGAGATGCCGGTGCCCCAAGCGCAATCACGATGGTCGTGACGTTCGTGATCGGAAGCAGGTCGCGCTCGGCATCGTAAGGTAGTTTTTCGTGCACGTACGGGTGTGCCGTGAAGGTCGCAGCCGGAACGAACAAGAGCGTGTGCTCGTCGTTCGCGCTGGTGAATGCGGTGATGGCGACGAGGCCGTCGCCGCCCGGCCGGTTCTCGACCACCACCGGCTTGCCCCAGCGCGCTGCGAGCTTTTCTGCGAGCAGCCGGGCGGTGATGTCGGTGCCGGCGGCGGGACCAAACGGTAGGATGAACTTGACCGCGCGCTGCGGATAGGTCTGCGCAGAGGCCACGGTCACGCTGTTCGCACCGGCCGCCAAAGCGACCACGAGCGTGACCATAAACCGCAACGCGCAACGCGTCCCGTCCAAAGGCAAAAACCAGGCATCGGAGTGAAATGGGCGGCGCATGCCCACTGTTTTACTCTCGACGACGAGAGCTTT
>DATFWC010000573.1:0-22926 GCA_035259885.1 Xanthobacteraceae bacterium | reverse complement strand
CGACATGTTGCACACCGTCATACGGCCTTCCATCGACAGCGAGCGGATCGCCTCGCCGGCATATTCCAGCGCATAGCCGGTGGCGCCGGCGGTGCCCATCTCGCCGATGATGGCCAGGATGATGTCCTTGGCGGTGACGCCGGCCGGCAGCTTGCCGTCGACCACGGCGCGCATGTTCTTCGACTTGGTCTGCACCAGCGTCTGGGTGGCGAGCACGTGCTCGACCTCGGAGGTGCCGATGCCGTAGGCCAGCGCCCCGAAGGCGCCGTGGGTGGCGGTGTGGCTGTCGCCGCACACGATGGTGGTGCCCGGCAGCGTGAAGCCTTGCTCCGGCCCGATGATATGGACGATGCCCTGGCGCTTGTCGAACTCGTTGAAATATTCGAGCCCGAACAGCTTTGCGTTCTCGGCCAGGTAGGCGATCTGCGCGGCGCTCTCCGGGTCCGGATTGGGCAGCTTGCGATCCGACGTCGGCACGTTGTGATCGACCACGCACAGCGTCTTGTCCGGCGCCCGCACCTTGCGGCCGGTCAGCCGCAGGCTCTCGAAGGCCTGCGGGCTCGTCACCTCGTGCACGAGGTGGCGGTCGATATAGAGGAGGCAGGTCCCGTCCGGTTGCTCGTCGACCAGGTGGTCGTCCCAGATCTTGTCGTAGAGGGTGCGTTTGCTCATTGCGGTCTTTACCTGAACGTTGTCGTCGCTCTCTTTAATTGGTTGCGAAGGCGCAGGAAAGTAGGCCCAACCCCCAGCTCAATACCAGGGGCAACGAGATGGCCAGACGGATCGCTCCGCCCATCAGGCCTCGCCCGAACGTCATTTCAGGATTTTGGACTATGTACGTTCCACGATGTCGTGAAATCCGGATCGATCACGACCTCTCCGGTGGACCGCAGCCGGTACTCGCCGGGTTCCGCCGGCTCGATCGCTTCGAGATGGGGCGGCAAGGTGAACCTGCGCCCGACCTGTTCGCCCTGGCAGATGATCGTGACGCCGCATCCCCGATCGGCCCCGACCACGATTCCGTGGAATTGAACCTGCTCCACCGGGGAGCCGCCGGCATCCAGGTAGGTCACGCCAACGAGCAGGGTCTTGCCGACGAGGTCGGCGGCAAATTTCTCGTCCCAAGACGAAGGTGGGGCTTCGGTTGGACGATCATTCATTCCGCTGCGGCGGTGCCAGGCTCGCTGCCGCGGTCGGAATCGCCCTGAGCCTTCCCGGAGCGCTCGGTAATGCGCGCCGACTTGCCGCGGCGGCCACGCAGGTAATAGAGCTTGGCCCGGCGCACACGGCCCCGGCGCACGACCTTGATCGAGTCGATCATCGGCGAATAGAGCGGGAACACGCGCTCGACGCCCTCGCCATACGAAATCTTCCGCACGGTGAAGTTTTCGTTAAGGCCGTGCCCGGAGCGACCAATGCACACGCCTTCGTAGGCCTGCACGCGGGTGCGCTCGCCCTCGACCACCTTGACGTTCACGACCACAGTGTCGCCCGGCGCAAAATCCGGAATGTCCTTGCCGGCGGACAGCTTTTTGACCTGCTCTTGCTCGAGCTCTTGAATCAGGTTCATTGGAAGTCTCCGTCGGCTGCGCCAAGGGGCCGGACGGCCCGCGGCCGGCGCGCTTGAAATTATCGTTCTAAACGGGTCGGCGCCGCATATACGACATGCGGAACCCGTTGTCATGGGGGAGTCATAAGGAAAATCCGCCGCGCGGCAAGATCCGGCGGGCAAAATCTCTGAAAAAGTCCGGATTTCAGTCCGTCATCGCCATGGCACGCAGCGCCAGGCGCTCGCGCGCCGACAGCTTCTCGGTAGCGCTCTTGAGTTGGCCGCAGGCCGCCAGGATGTCGCGGCCGCGCGGCGTGCGCACCGGCGAGGCATAGCCGGCATTGAACACGACTTCGGAAAATTTCTCGATCTGCTCCCAGTCCGAGCATTCGTATCTGGTGCCCGGCCAGGGATTGAACGGGATGAGATTGATCTTCGCCGGGATGCCCGTGAGCAGCCGGATCAGCGCCTTGGCGTCGGCGAGCGAATCGTTGACGCCCTTGAGCATCACGTATTCGAAGGTGATGCGCCGGGCATTGGACAGGCCGGGATAGTCGCGACACGCCTGCATCAGCTCGGCAATCGGATATTTGCGGTTGAGCGGCACCAGCTCGTTGCGCAAGTCGTCGCGCACGGCATGCAGGGACACCGCCAGCATCGAGCCGATCTCGGCGCCGGCGCGGGGAATCATCGGCACCACGCCCGAAGTCGAGAGCGTGATGCGGCGCTTGGAAATGCTCAGGCCGTCGCCGTCGGCGGCAACGGCGAGGGCGTCGCGCACCGCCTCGAAATTGTACAACGGCTCGCCCATGCCCATCATGACGATGTTGGTAACCAGGCGGTCGCCCTGCGTCGGCAGGCCGTCGCCGCGCGCCCGCTCGGCGCCCGGCCACTCGCCAAGCCGGTCGCGCGCCACCATGATCTGGCCGACGATCTCGCCCGGCATCAGGTTGCGCACCAGCCGCTGCGTGCCGGTGTGGCAGAACGAGCAATTGAGCGTGCAGCCGACCTGGCTCGACAGGCACAGCGTGCCGCGATCGACCTCCGGGATGTAGACGCACTCGACCTCGTGCGGCCGCTCGCCCGGATGCTCGGAGGGTAGCCGCAGCAGCCACTTGCGCGTGCCGTCGACCGACACCTGCTCGGCCACCACCTCGGGCCGCGCCAGCGTGAAATGCTGCGCCAGGCTGGCGCGCAACTCCTTCGACACGCTGGTCATCTGGTCGAATTCTTGCGCGCCGCGCAGGTAGATCCAGTGCCAGAGCTGCTGCACGCGCATCTTCACCTGCGCGGGCGGAACGCCGATGCCGGCAAGCGCCTCGCCTAAGCCCGCCCGCGACAGGCCGATCAGCGACGGCGTTTCCGGCGCGACATAGCGCTCGAGGGGCGTCTTTTCGAGCACGCTCGTGTGCGGCGGCGAAAGCGGTCGGGCAGTTTCAATGTTCGGTGAGGCCGTCATGCGCGGTCAGTCTCAAGCTCGCAAAGTCTAGCATAGATGGGGTGCGGTTGGCGGCCTTTGTAGGGTGGGCAAATTCGCCGCTCGCAGCGCTGACGGTGGGCAACGACGCACGCGCGCGAATTTGCCCACCTGACAGCGCCGGGCATCGCGCCGCTGTCCACGCTACAGCGGAGCTACTTGCACTCCTGCGCGGTGCGGTCGAGCGCCTGGCCGAGACCTTTCAGCGAATAGCGGTCGGTGGTCTGGGTGCCGCGCGCCGAGGTGCCCTTGACCACAAGCTCGCCGCTCTTGCGCATGGCCTCGATCATGCGCTGCTCCTCGGCGGCGTTCTTGATCCAGGCGCCGTCGTTCTGGGTGTACATGGAGAACTTGGCCGATCCGATCTCCACCGAGGCCTCGCTGCTCGGCTTGAAGCCATAGCCGATGATGATCGACACCTCGTTGCGCACGTTCTCGGCCGGGCGGGTCGAGACGAACATGTAGGATGGGTCGCGCGGCCGGTTGGGCGGCTCGGTTTCCGCCTTGGTCGGCTTCGACAGCGCGAAGCACACCTTGCGCCCGCCGCTGTTGCCCGAATAGGCGCCCCAGTCGCCATAGGTGCCGAGCAGCGTCGGCTGCGCGCCGCCGCCGCCGGGAGCCTGGGCGACCCGAATGCGCTCGGACGATGGCTGCGCCTGGGCGAGTGATGAAAAGGACAACATCGCCGCCGCGGCGATGAGCCCATGGGACAAACCTGGTCGCAACGTCATCTGACCTCGTTGCCTCGATGCCGCGGCTGGTGTCCCGATTCCGAAGTTCGCAATACTTTGCGACACACTCTTGTGCGAACTTCGGAATAAAGGGACACCAGCAAGTTTATGATTCCTAGTGTGGTTTTGGATTTGAAGTTCCCATGCGAGTTTGCCGCACGCGGGTAGGAACTCAAAATCCGCCACACTAGCGCCGGTGCCTCCGCGTCGCCCCGGCGCCTGAATAGCGGCGGAAATGAACATTGTGAAGGCGGGTCATTGCAACGGCTGGATGAGCCGCTGTGGACAGGGGCCGGCCGGTCCCGGCGACCGACATGGCCGATTTCCCACCGGACCGCACATGCTCTAAGAGGAAGCCGCTGCGCCACGCCGCGAGGGACCGCATGAAAGCCTTGCTGTGCACGCGCCTTGGCGGCCCCGACGACCTCGAGATCCGCGAACTGCCCGATCCGGTGGCGGGACCAGGCGAGGCCGTGGTCAGGGTCGAGGCGGCGGCCCTCAACTTCTTCGATACGCTGATCATCGCCGGCAAGTACCAGACCAGGCCGGCCCTGCCGTTCTCGCCGGCGGCCGAGTTCGCCGGCGTCGTCGAATCAGTTGCGCCCGGCGTCACCGCCGTCGCGCCGGGCGACCGCGTGGCCGGCTGGCTCGGCTTCGGCGCCGCGCGCGAGCGCGTGGCGATCGCCGCCGACAAGCTGGTGCGGCTGCCGCCCGCGCTCGATGCCAACCGCGCCGCAGGCCTGATCGTCACCTACGGCACGTCGTACTACGCGCTGAAGGACCGCGGCCAGCTCAAACCGGGCGAGACGCTGGTGGTGCTCGGTGCCGCCGGCGGCGTGGGCGTGGCGGCGATCGAACTCGGCAAGGTTCTGGGCGCGCGCGTGATCGCCTGCGCGTCGTCCGCCGACAAGCTGGCGTTCGCGCGGGCGCACGGCGCTGACGAGGTCGTGAACTATGCGGCCGAAGACCTGCGCGATGCGCTCAAGCGCTTGGGTGGCGAGCGCGGCGTCGACGTGGTCTACGATCCGGTCGGCGGACCGCATGCGGAACCGGCGTTGCGGTCGCTCGGCTGGGAGGGCCGCTTTCTCGTCGTCGGCTTCGCGGCAGGCGAAATACCGAAACTGCCGCTCAACCTGGTGCTGCTCAAGAGCTGCGATGTGCGCGGCATTTTTTGGGGGACATGGATCATGCGCGAGCCCGAGAAGCATCGCGCCAACACGGCCGAGCTTCTTGCCTGGTGCGCGGCCGGAAAGCTGTCGGCGCACGTGCACGCCACCTACCGCCTGGAAGACGCCGCCGCGGCGCTGCGCGCGCTGTCCGACCGCAGCGTGATGGGGAAGGTGGTGCTGACGCCGTAGCCTGTAGGGTGGCCTGAGCGAAGCGAAGCCCACGCGGTTTTCATCTCGGCCGTGGTACGCGTGGGCTTCGCGCGCCAAGCCGAAAAGATCGATCCAGCAGAGCAGGTGCTCAGGCCACCCTACAGAGTTGCGGAGTTACTCCGCCTCCATGCCCCGCGCCAGCGCCTCGCGCGCGGCGTCGCGATGCTCCGGACGGATGTGGGCTGCGACCAAGCGCAGCGCCGCCGCCAGCACGGCGGCGTCATCGGCAAAGCCGAGTGCCGGGAGCAGATCGGGGACGACATCGTAGGGCAGGATGAAGTAGGCCAGCGCCCCGACCAGCGCCGCTTTCACCTGCACCGGGGTGGTGCGGTCGAAGGCGCAGTAATAGGCGGTGACGAGGTCTTCGGCGAACGGCAGCTGGGCGGCGAAGCGTTTCGCCTTAGCCCAGAAGCGGCGGCGCACGGTCTCGGCATCGCGGGCAAGCTCCGCCGCGCTGCGGCCAAACGGGCCATCCCAGGACGAGGTGCGGTCGAACGCCATGGTGGTCTCCCCGGCAAGCGATATTGCCACAATAGATGGCGACTGAATTCGGCCGCTACAAGGCAGCACGTCTGCTCACGGCGCGGCGCCGAAAGGCTGGGCGCGGACGGGATCGTTGGCGGCCAGCGGGTAGGCGGCTTCCACCACATAGGGGCCGCCGCCGACCGAAGCGCGCGACGAGAACAGCACGAAGCGGCTCACCCGGAACGACAGGAAGTTCAGCGGTCCGCGCGCCGCCAGATAGTCGGCGACCTGGCGGCTCGAGGAGTCGCGCAGGCGGGCGAGCGTTACGTGGGCGGAAAACTTGCGCCCCTCCGGCTCGAGCCCGACCCGCTGCATGATGCGCTCATGCTCGGCCTGCAGCTCGATCAGCGGCGCCGCCGGCGCCACCGCCGCGATGACGGCGCGCGGGCGGCGGCCGCCGAACGAGGAGAGGCCGTCGAAGCGCAGCTCAAAGCCGCGGCGCTTGACCTGGCCCAGCATGAAGGCGATCTCGCGCGCCATTGCGTCGTCGATGTCGCCGATGAAGCGCAGCGTGAGATGGTAGTTCTCGGGATCGATCCAGCGTGCCCCGGGCAGGCCGCCGCGCTGTGTCGCCAGCGCGTCGGCAACCTCGCGCGGGACTTCCAGACCGGTGAACAGGCGCGGCATGGCATTCTCCGCGGGCGCCCGCTGGCGGGTGAGGTGAGATGAGTCGCTTAGCACGCGCCGAATCCCGTCGGCAACCGCACGCCGGCATGACGCGTGTCACGAATTCCGCTTGGCCCTGGCGCGCGCGATCAGCTCCTCGACCTTGGGCAGGATGCGCCGGACGATGGTGTCGACGCCTTGCGCGGTCGGGTGAAGGCCGTCGGCCTGGTTGAGCACGCGCTCGGCGGCCACGCCGTCGAGAAAGAATGGATAGAAGACGACCTCGTTTTCCGCCGCCAGCGCCGGAAAAATCGCATCGAAGGCGCGCGCAAAGTCGGCGCCCATGTTGGGCGGCGCGCGCATGCCGGTGAGCAGCACCGCGATACGCCGCTCCTTGAGCCGGCGCAGGAGCTCCTGCAGGGCGGCGCGGGTGACGCCCGGGTCGACACCGCGCAGGGCGTCGTTGGCTCCGAGCTCGACGATCACGCCATCGGTTCCGTCCGGCACAGACCAGTCGAGCCGCGCGAGGCCGCCGGAGCTGGTGTCGCCCGACACGCCGGCATTGCTGATCTCGACAGCCAGGCCCTTGGCGCGCAGTGCGGCTTGCAGGCGGGCCGGAAACGCCGCGTCGCCCGGCAGGCCGAAGCCGGCTGTCAGCGAATCACCCAGGGCCACGATCCTGACCGGCGCATCGGCGGCGCCGGCCGGCGCAGGCACGACCAGCGCAAGACTGGCCGCGCAGGCCGCGCGCGCCAGCGTGCGGGCAAGCGTCTGGACCAGGCCCGAGCCGATCCCGTATGAGCGGGACCAACGGGCGAACGACGGGCAGCGAGCGGATGTGGGCAGCATGAACGACATGGCGCGGGATCCCGATGCGACGCCGACCATCGCGCTGTCCGGAGTCAACCTGTCGCTCGGGCGCGGCGCGGCCCGCGTTCATATCCTCAAAGACATCACGTTGCATATAGGGCCGGGCGAGGCGATCGGCCTCACCGGGCCGTCCGGTTCCGGCAAGTCGACGCTGCTCATGGTCATGGCCGGCCTCGAGCGATCGGATACCGGCACCGTCATCGTGGCCGGACATGATCTCGGCCGTCTCGGTGAGGATGCGCTGGCGCGCTTCCGCGGCCGTCACGTCGGCATTGTGTTCCAGTCGTTCCACCTGATCCCGACCATGACGGCGCTGGAAAACGTGGCGGTGCCGCTCGAGCTCGCCGGCGTTGCCGACGCCTTTGCGCGCGCCGAGCAGGAACTCGCGGCCGTCGATCTGTCGGACCGGCTGCATCACTACCCGGCGCAATTGTCGGGCGGCGAGCAGCAGCGCGTGGCGCTCGCCCGCGCGCTGGCGCCGCATCCAGCCATCCTGATTGCCGACGAGCCGACCGGCAATCTCGACGAGGCAACCGGGCGGCAGATCACCGACCTCATGTTTGCCGGTCACGCCGAGCGCAACACCACGCTGGTCCTGGTCACGCATGACACCGCGCTCGCCACCCGCTGCGACCGCGTCGTGCGGCTGCGCTCCGGACGGATCGACGGACGATGAGCCGTGCTTGGCGCCTGCGTTTCATCAAGAAGCTTGCTGCCGGCGCCGGCGCGCCGTTGTGTTAACGGTTTCTTGCAGCTCGCGGGGGATGGTGTCGCCGACAAGGCCAAAGGATCAGTCCATGTTGCCGTCCACGCCGCGCCTGCCGCTGTGGCTCAAGCTCGCCTACACGGGGTTCATGGCAGTTCTCGTTCCGGTCTACTGGTACTACTACGGCCCGACCAACTTCCTGTATTTCTGCGACATCGCGTTGATCATCACGCTGGTCGGCATCTGGACCGAAAGCCCGTTGCTGGTGTCCATGTGCGCTGTCGGAATCCTGGCGCCGCAGGCGCTGTGGGTCATCGACTTTCTGGCAAATGTCGTCGGCCTGCCGATCACCGGCCTGACCGACTACATGATGCAGAGCGACCGCTCGCTGTTCCTGCGCGGCCTGTCGCTGTTCCACGGCTGGCTGCCGTTCCTCCTGGCCTTTCTGGTGTGGAAACTCGGCTACGATCGGCGCGGCTTCCCGGCCTGGACCAGCCTGGCCTGGGTGCTGCTGCTGATCTGCTTCTTCCTGATGCCGCCGCCACAGCAGAATCCGGGGCTGACGCCGGTCAATATCAACTACGTGTGGGGCCTGAGCGACGAGGCGCCGCAGCCATGGGTTTCTCCCGCCGTATGGTTAGCCGGCATGATGATCGGATTGCCGATCCTCCTGTTTGCGCCGGTCCACTTTCTGCTCGGCCGCTTCATGCCGCAGGCCGCGCACCCGGCGTGAGTGCGCGCTGCTGCGGCACCCGGGCGCGCGCGGCATCCTGGCGACTCGGATAGAGTGGCGGGATGACGCTCGCCTCCGCGCCTGTTGTCGCGCCATCGCTCTCCCTGCGGCTCGCCGTGCGCGAGCTGCGCGCCGGGCTCGCCGGCTTTCGCGTGTTCCTTGCCTGCATCGCGCTCGGCGTTATGGCAATCGCCGGGGTGGCGTCGTTCGCGCGCAGCCTGGCCGATGGCCTCGCGCGTGAAGGACGCGTGATCCTCGGCGGCGATGTTGCGTTCTCGCTGATCCAGCGCGAGGCCAGCGCCGACGAGCGCGCGTTCCTGGCGCGCCGCGGCCAGGTCTCCACGGCGGCGACGATGCGGGCGATGGCGCGGACCGGCGACGGGCGTGCGGCCCTGGTCGAGGTCAAGGCGGTCGACGCCGCCTATCCGCTATACGGCAAGGCGGCGCTCGATCCTGCCGCCGATCTCGCCACTGTGCTGGCGCCACGCGACGGCGTCTACGGTGTGGTGGCCGACGAGGCGCTGTTCGCGCGCCTCGACCTCAAGCTGGGCGCGCGGCTCACCGTCGGCACGGCGCCGATGGAAGTCCGCGCCGTGCTCGCCAGCGAGCCCGACAAGCTCGCCGGCGGCATCGGATTCGGGCCGCGGCTCATGATGAGCGAGGCGGCGCTGCGCGCCACCGGACTGCTGCAGCCGGGCAGCCTGGTGCGCTGGCATTATCGCGTGAAGCTGGCAGCCGGCGACGCCGGCGACCGCGCCGCTGACGCCGTCGTGCAGGCGGCCCACGCCGCGCTGCCGGACGCCGGCTGGGACATTCGCACCCGCTCCAATGCCTCGCCGCAGCTCGAGCGCAATATCGAGCGCTTCACCCAGTTTCTCACCCTGGTCGGGCTCACCGCATTGCTGGTCGGCGGCGTCGGGGTGGCTAATGCCGTGAAGGGACACCTCGACCGCGAGCGCGACGTCATCGCCACGATGAAGTCGCTCGGCGCGACCGGCGGCCGCGTGTTCGCCATCTATCTCACCCAGATCATGCTGCTGGCGTTGTTGGGCAGCGCCCTCGGCCTGGCGCTGGGCGCCGTGCTGCCGTTCGCGATTGCCTCGGCGTTCTCCGCCGTCATTCCCATTCCGATCGAGCCGGCGCTGCAGCCGGACGAACTGGCGCTTGCCCTCATCTACGGCCTGGTCACGGCGCTCGCCTTCGCGCTGCTGCCGCTCGGCCGCGCCCACGACGTGCCGGTGGCGGCGCTGTTCCGCTCCGAGGTGGCGCCGGAGCGGCGCCGCCCGCGCAAGCGCTACATGGTGGCCGCGGCGGCGGCGATCGCGCTGCTTGCGGTGCTCGCCGTGGCGCTCGCCTATGACCGGCGCATCGCCATGATCTTCGTCGGTTCGGCGGCCGCGACGTTCGTGGCCTTGCGGCTGGTGGCGACGCTGGTCATGGCCGCCGCGTGCCGGGCGCCGCGCGCGCGCTCGACCATCCTGCGGCTGGCGATCGCCAATATCCACCGGCCGGGCGCGCTCACGCCGACAGTGGTGCTGTCGCTCGGCCTGGGGCTGGCGGTTCTCGTCACCGTCACGCTGATCGAGGGCAACCTGCGCCACCAGGTGAGCGCCGCTCTGCCGGAACGCGCGCCCTCGTTCTATTTCGTCGATATCCAGAGCACCGACGGCGCCCGCTTCGATGCCTTCGTGCACGCGCATGCGCCCGCTGCGACGCTCGAGCGGGTGCCGATGCTGCGCGGCCGGATCGTCGCCGCCAAGGGAACGAAAGCCGAGGACCTCAAGCCCGCCGCCAACGCCGCCTGGGTGCTGCAGAGCGACCGCGGCATCACCTACGCGAGCGAGGTCCCGATCGGCTCGCGCGTGATCGCAGGGCAGTGGTGGTCGGCCGACGAGCAGCGCCCGCTGGTGTCGATGGAGAAGCGCATCGCCGACGGGCTGGGTGTGACGATCGGCGACGAGATCGTGGTGAATGTGCTCGGCCGCAACATCGCGGCGCGCATCGCCAACCTGCGCATGCTCGACTGGCAGAGCCTCGGCATCAATTTCGTGCTGGTCTATTCGCCCGCCACGTTTCGCGGCGCCCCGCACACCGACCTGGCCACGCTCACCTATCCGCGCGGCAGCACGGTCGCCGATGAGGTGGCGCTGCTCAAGGCGGCTGCGCAGGAATTTCCCGGCGTCACGACGGTGCGTGTGAAGGACGCGCTCGATGCGGTGGGCGACGTCGTGTCGAAGCTCGTGCTCGCCATCCGCGGCGCCAGCCTGATCACCATCGTGGCCGCCACCCTGGTGCTCGGCGGCGCGCTCGCGGCCGGACATCGTCATCGCGTCTACGACGCCGTGATCCTCAAGACCCTGGGAGCGACGCGCCGGCGGCTGCTGGCTGCCTACGCGCTCGAATACCTGCTGCTCGGGCTGGCGACGGGAATCTTCGGGGTTGCCGCCGGATCCATTGCGGCCGCGCTGATCGTGACCCAGGTGATGAATTTCACCTTCGCCTGGTTGCCAGGCCCGGCCTTGCTCGCGGCGCTGGCGGCGCTGGCGCTCACGCTCGCCTTCGGGCTCGCCGGCACCTTCACGGCGCTTGGGCAGAAGCCCGCCTCGGTGTTCAGAAATCTTTAAGATCCTCGGTGTTCAGAAATCTTTAAGATATTGCGACATTCCGCCGCGTTTTGGCGAATGCCTGCGGCAACATGGCCGCAGGCATTTCGTAAAGGTTGAAGCCGCCTGCGACACCACTGGCCTTGTTGGCCCAGCGCCTTTGATCATATTGTACGGCCCGAAGCCGATGCGGGGGCGACAGACCGCGTGCGGCGTAGAGGAAACACGGGGTTTTCGATCATGTCGGACTTTGATCGCAACGTCGCGACCGCGCAGTACGGCCGGCCGCTGACGCGGGCGGAAGCAGCGGTCGTCGATGCCGGCCTGCGCGCCTACATGCTGCGCATCTACAATTACATGGTGCTGGGCCTCGCCATCACGGGCTTCGCCGCGCTCGGCGCCTACATGCTGTCGGTGACGAGCGATCCCGCCGCTGCGGTGCGGAGCGCGGCCGGAGCCGCCACGACATTACGCCCCGGCAGCGGCATGTTCCTGACGCCGATCGGCTACGCCCTGTTCGTCAGCCCCCTCAAGTGGGTCATCATCCTGGCGCCGCTGGCGCTGGTGTTCTTCCTCAGCTTCCGCATCGAGAACATGCGGCCCGCCACGGCGCAGATCACGTTCTGGATCTATGCGGCGCTGGTCGGCATCTCGCTCGGCGTGCTGTTCCTGGTCTACACCCACACCTCGATCGTGCGGGTGTTCTTCATCACGGCCGCCTCATTCGGCGCGCTGAGCCTGTGGGGCTATACGACGCAGCGCGACCTGAGCGGCATGGGCTCGTTCCTGATCATGGGCCTGTTCGGCGTCATCATCGCGTCGCTCGTGAACATCTTCCTGGCCAGCAATGCGCTGCAATGGGCGATCTCGGTCATCGGCGTGCTGGTGTTCGCCGGCCTGACGGCATGGGACACGCAGCGGCTCAAGAGCGAGTACATCTACGGCGCCATGGAAGGCGACGTGCTGGAGCGCTCCGCCATTATGGGCGCGCTCTCGCTCTATCTCGACTTCCTCAACCTGTTCACCTTCCTGCTGCAGCTGCTCGGCAGCCGCGACGAATAGGCTTTAAGGTGATGCCGCCGCCGGGCTGCGCCCTTGGGGCGCGTCCCGGCCGGTGGAGCGGGACGAACGCCGCCCTCCGCGCGACGCGCTCCCGGCCCCTCTCGCGATCGGGATGCGGCGATCCGGCAGCTGCCGGCGTTAACCATCTTGCCATCTGGCGCAAACCATCTGGCGCAAACCCCGGCCGATCACTAGATTCACGACATTGGGGCGATCTGCGGCCGTCGCCGCAACGCCATTGCGCCCGGACGTTACGCCGGGCAGGAGGAGCTTCCATGTCGGACCTCGACCGCAACTACGCCGCCAACACGCGGGGAATTGCGGACCGCGCCGTGATCGATGCGGGCCTGCGCGCCCACATGATCCGCGTCTACAACTACATGGCCATCGGCGTGGCGCTGACCGGCTTGGTGGCCTGGTTGACGTTCCAGGCCGCCGGCGGCGATGCCATCCGGGTGGCGGCAGGCGGCATCACCGGTCTGACGCCCTTCGGCACCGCCGTGTTCACCACCCCGCTCATGTGGGTGCTGATGCTCGCTCCGCTGGGCCTCGTCCTGGTGCTCAGCTTCGGTATCAACCGGCTGTCGGCGCCGGCCGCGCAGGCGCTGTTCTTCGTCTATGCCGGTGTCCTCGGCCTCTCGCTCGCGACCATCTTCCTCGCCTTCACGGCGACGTCGATCACCCGCGTCTTCTTCGTCTCGGCCGCGGCGTTCGGCGCCTTGAGCCTGTGGGGCTACACTACGCAGCGCGATCTTACCGGCTTCGGCTCGTTCCTGTTCATGGGGCTGATCGGCGTCATCATCGCCAGCCTGGTCAACATCTTCCTCAAATCGAGCGGGCTGGATTGGATCATCTCGGTCGTCGGCGTGCTCGTGTTCGCCGGCCTCACGGCGTGGGACACGCAGAAGATCAAGGAGATGTACAGCCCGATGGATGACGGCAGCGTGGCCGGCCGCAAGGCCGTGATGGGCGCGCTGTCGCTCTATCTCGACTTCATCAACCTGTTCCTGATGCTGCTGCGCCTGTTCGGCGACCGGCGCTGAGCAGCTTCGCAAATGTGATGAAAGCCCCGGCCAGCCGCCGGGGCTTTTTTTGAGCCGCCATGTCCGTCGTGACCATCCGTCCGGTCGCCCTCACCGACATCGCCGCGATAACGCGCATCTATGCGCATGCGGTGCTGCACGGCACGGCATCGTTCGAGATCGACCCGCCGGACGAAGCCGAGATGGCCCGCCGCCTGCGTGCGCTCGTAGACGGCGGCTATCCCTATTTGGTGGCGCAGGTGGACGGGGCGGTGGCCGGCTATGCCTATGCGGGAGCCTATCGCACGCGGCCGGCCTACTGCTCGACCGTCGAGGACTCGGTGTACATCGCGGCGGACGCACAGCGGCGCGGTCTCGGCCGCGCGCTGCTCGCGCGGCTCATCGCCGACGCGGAAGCGCGCGGGTTCCGCCAGATGATCGCCGTGATCGGAGATTCGCGCCAGGTCGCGTCGATAGAGCTGCACCGCGCGCTCGGATTCGCGCTGGTGGGCACCTTCGTCTCGATCGGATTCAAGCACGGCTGCTGGCTCGACACCGTGCTGATGCAGCGTCCGCTCGGGCCCGGCGATACGACCGCGCCGTGACGCGCCGCGCCGGCCGCGATCAGTTCACCACGACGCTGAGCGACGAATCGAGCACGCGCAGCACGCGGTCGAGCTCGTGCCCGCGCTTGAGGATCAGGCCGGTCACCGACACGACCGTATAGGCGCCCTGGCGGCGCGCCAGCCTTGGATTCTTTTCGATGCGGTAGATCGGCATTTCGGAGGACCGGCGGAACACCGAGAACACCGCCTTGTCCTTGAGGAAGTCGATGGCGTAATCACGCCACTCGCCGGCGGCGACCTTGCGGCCATAGAGGCGAAGGATGCGGTCAAGTTCGCGCCGACTGAACGTCACCTGGTTGCGGGGGGCAAGGGACAAGGCCTCACCCCCGCGCAACTCGCTGGGGTCGGTTTCGCCAAAGGTCATGGGGCGCCTCCTGTCATCCGATTGTCGCGCATGATCGCCGCCCCGCTGGCAGGCCGCAAGACCCTGCCTTGCCGCAAGGCTGCCTTGCCGCCAGGCTCTGCCCGGCCGCCAGGGCGCGGCGTGACGCAGCGTCGAGGAAGTATTGGGTGGGACGCGTCCCAGCATAACGAAGAATTCGCAATGACAACTGTTGCAAATGTCTCGAATTTTCACGCAGCCGTTAAGAGGTTCACAACAATGCCCAAATTCGGCCCAGGCTGCGCCCAGGTGGCGTGCGAAGAAAAAGACTGTTGCCTCAAGGGTTCGGTCCGGTTCGAGCACCGGAATCCTCAGCCCCCCAGCCCCCCGGGGCTCGGCCGGACCGGCCCAAGCAGTTTCGCGTACGGTTCAATCCCCCAACGCTTACCGGCCGGCCAATGCCGGCCTTTTTTTGTGCGGCGAATGGCGAATAGAAAAGGAGCCGCAGCGGCTCCTCGGTCCCATTCGCGATTTCACTTCGCTATTCGCCTCTAGTGCAGGGCGGCGGTTGTGGCACCCAGCATGCGGCCGGGCTTGGCGACCTCGCCGGCCTGGACCACCACCGCCAGCGAGTTGGCCTGCTCCACGTCGAGATCGGACACCGGCAGGCTCCAGCTGCGCGTCGCGCCGTACCAGTCGCCGAGCTTCACCCAGCGGCGCGCCACGTTATAGTACGTGATCGTCTGGCCGCGGTTCTCGCCGCGCGTGATCGCTACCGGGACACTCTTGGTCATCGGGCACAGCCAGATCTCGGCGCCGCTACGCGCCTCGGCGCTCCCCGGGACGCTCACATTGATGCGTCCGCCCTCAATCGTGAGCAACACCGGCACGTTCATCGTTCCCGCCTGCTGGCGCGTCTGCGCGATCGCCCGGTCGATCTCCGCCTTGTCGCTACCCTGGACGTGCACCACGCCGTTGACGACAACCTGCGGCGTGTAGACGGCGCGGTCGCCGCGCACCTGGGCGTAGCCACGCTGCCGCGCCGTGTGTCCCGGCGTCGCCAACGTGTCCTTCCAGCCGAGATAGTCCCAGTAGTCGATCGGCAGGCTCATGGCGACCAGGGTGGGATCCTTGGCCAGTTGTCCCAGCAGGTGATCCGCCGGCGGGCAGGACGAACAGCCCTGGCTGGTGAACAGCTCGATCACCGCGCGCGTCTCAGCCGCCATGGCGGGCACGGTCGATCCCACGACCGCGCACAAAAGCGCCAAAGCGACGCGACAACCTGCCATGCTTCACCTGTCCTGCCGGATTTTCTCACCTGCGCCGCCGCAGTGGCAACATAGGCAACGGCGCCTTCACCCGCCACTCAATTCGGGGTGAAGACTCGATCCGCGTGCCGGCACCTGACCTTGCGTCAGGTTCCGGCCCATCCTCGCCGTTACGCCGCGAGCTGACGCAACACGAAATGCAGGATGCCGCCATTCTTGAAGTAGTCAAGCTCGTCGAGCGTGTCGATCCGGCAGAGCAGCGGCACGCGCTTGAGGCCGCCATCGGGCGCCACGATCTCGGCAATCAGCCGCTGGCGCGGCTTGAGATCGCCGTGCAGGCCGCGGATCGTCACCTGCTCGTCGCCCTTGATCCCGAGCGACTGCCACGACGTGTTCTCGTCGAACACCAATGGGATCACGCCCATGCCGATCAGGTTGGAGCGGTGAATGCGCTCGAACGACTGGCAGATCACCGCCCGGATGCCGAGCAGGTTGGTGCCCTTGGCGGCCCAGTCGCGCGACGATCCGGTGCCGTATTCCTTGCCGGCGAACACGACGAGCGGAACGTTCTCCTGCTTGTAGCGCATCGCCGCGTCGTAGATCGGCATCACCTGTTTCGACGGGTAGTGGATGGTCACGCCGCCTTCGACGCCCGGCACCATCTGGTTCTTGATGCGTATATTGGCGAATGTGCCGCGCATCATCACCTCGTGATTGCCACGCCGCGTGCCGTACTGGTTGAAGTCGAGCGGCTTGACCCTGTGGGCAACCAGATACTTCCCGGCCGGCGAGTTCACCTTGATCGAGCCCGCGGGCGAGATGTGGTCAGTGGTGATGGAATCGAGGAACAGGCCGAGCACGCGCGCGTCGACGATATCCGTCAGCGCCGTCGGCATGCGGGCCATGCCGGTGAAATAAGGTGGATTCTGCACGTAGGTCGATTTGCGGTCCCACGCGTAGGTCACGCCGCCCTGGACCGTGATCTTGCGCCAGTTGGCCTCGCCCTTGAACACGTCGGCGTATTTCTTCACGAAGATCGCCTTGGTGATGGTCTTGCGGATGGCCGCCGTGACGTCGCGGTTCGACGGCCAGATGTCCTTGAGGAACACCTTCTTGCCATTGGCGTCGATGCCGAGGGGCTCCTTGATGAGATCGACGTTCATCGAGCCGGCCAGCGCATAGGCGACGACCAGCGGCGGCGACGCCAGATAGTTCGCGCGCACGTCCTGGTTCACCCGCGCCTCGAAGTTGCGGTTGCCCGACAGCACGGCGGCGCACACGAGATCGTGTTCGTTGATGGCGCTGGAAATCTCTTCCGGCAGCGGCCCGGAATTGCCGATGCACGTAGTGCAGCCGAACGCCACCAGGTTGAAGCCGAGGGCATCGAGGTCCTTCTGCAGGCCGGATTTCGCCAGGTATTCGGCGACGACCTGCGAGCCGGGCGCGAGCGAGGTCTTGACCCACGGCTTAGGCTTGAGGCCGCGCGCCGCGGCGTTGCGGGCGAGCAGCCCGGCCGCCATCATGACGCTCGGATTGGACGTGTTGGTGCACGACGTGATGGCGGCGATCACCACGTCGCCGTGGCCGAGGTCGTGCTTGCGCGCCGCCACTGGCACGCGCTTGGGCGCCGCCGGCCTGCCGTCCCGGCTCTCGGCGGGCTTGCCGAATTCCGTCTCCAATGCGCTGGCGAAGCTCGCCTTGGCTTCCTTCAGCAGCACGCGATCCTGCGGACGCTTCGGGCCGGCGAGCGACGACTCGATGCTGCCGAGTTCGAGCTTGAGCACGTCGGTGAACACCGGGTCGGGCATGCTCTTGGTGCGGAACAGGCCCTGCGCCTTGGCATAGGCGCGCACCAGCGCGACATGCGCGGCCGCCCGCCCGGTGGTTTCCAGATAGCGGATGGTCTCGTCGTCGATCGGCGAGAAGCCGCAGGTGGCGCCGTACTCGGGCGCCATGTTGCCCAGCGTGGCGCGGTCCTCGACCGACAGATTGTCGAGCGCCGGGCCGAAGAACTCGACGAAACGGCCGACCACGCCGCGCTTGCGCAGCATCTGCGTCACCGTGAGCACCAGGTCGGTCGCCGTGATGCCTTCCTTCAGCTTGCCGGTGAGCTTGACGCCGATCACCTCGGGCAGAAGCATGGAATAGGGCTGGCCGAGCATGGCGGCTTCCGCCTCGATGCCGCCGACGCCCCAGCCGAGCACGCTCAGGCCGTTGACCATGGTGGTATGCGAGTCGGTGCCGACCAGCGTGTCCGGATAGGCGACTTCCGCCTGCTGCTTCTTGCCGTCGATCTCCACCGTCGCCTTGCTGGTCCATACCGTGCGCGACAGGTATTCGAGATTGACCTGGTGGCAGATGCCGGTGCCGGGCGGCACCACGCGAAAATTCTCGAACGAGCGCTGCGCCCACTTGAGGAAGCGATAGCGCTCCTGGTTCTGCTTGTATTCCTCCTCGACGTTCTTCTTGAACGCCGCGTTGTTGCCGAAGTAGGCCACCTGCACCGAATGATCGATGACGAGGTCGACCGGAACGAGCGGGTTGATCTTCTTCGGATCGCCGCCGAGGTTCTTCATCGCGTCGCGCATGGCGGCGAGATCGACGACGGCGGGAACGCCGGTGAAGTCCTGCATCAGCACGCGCGCCGGGCGGAACGGGATCTCCCGCTCCGACGTCTTGGTGCGCAGCCATTGCGCAAAACCCTGGATGTCGTCCTTGGTGACCGAACGGCCGTCCTCATGGCGCAGCATGTTCTCCAGCAGCACCTTGAGCGAGAACGGCAGTCGCGCAATGCCGCGCAGGCCGTTCTTCTCGGCCGCCAAGAGGCTGTAATAGACGTAGGACTTGGTGCCGACTTTGAGGATCTTTCGGCACTTGAAACTGTCGAGCGAGGTCATGGCCTGTCCCTTATGTCGCCAGGCGGCACGCTGCCGTTCCGCGGTAATCGTGTTGCCGAAAACGGCAACGCTTGTACTACCGCCCCGTGACGAGTTCAGAGATGTCTGAATCGCCGCCCCGATGCGGCTTATAAGGTCTTTTCGTACGCTCTGCCATATCTCGGCCATATGCCAGGCATGATGCAACAAGGCGCATGACATGCTGTTGATAAGGTTAACGTTTTCGCGCCCCGGCCGGAGCCGGGCGGGGCCTGAGGTGCAGCCTTGATGCGGCTTACCGCAAGCGCCCTGACGTGCGTGCGCTCGGGCCGCGAAGTCTTTGCCGGACTGGACTTTTCGCTCGTCGCCGGGGAGGCTCTGCTGGTGCTCGGCCGCAACGGTGCCGGCAAGTCGTCGCTGCTGCGCGTCGTGGCCGGGCTGGTGCGGATTGCGGCCGGAAAGCTCCTCCTCGAGGGCGCCGCCGCCGAGCTGACGCTGCCCGAACAGTCCCACTATGTGGGCCACCAGGACGCCGTAAAGCCCGCCCTGACGGTCCAGGAGAACCTGGCCTTCTGGGCGCAGTTTCTCGGCGGCGAGGCGGCTGCGGCGACAGATGCTGCGCTCGCCGCCGCCCTCGATGCGCTTGACCTCGCCGGCCTCGCGACGCTGCCGGCTGCCTATCTGTCGGCGGGACAAAGGCGGCGGCTGGCGCTCGCCCGCCTGGTGGCGGTGAGGCGGCCGATCTGGCTCCTGGACGAGCCGACCTCGGCCCTGGACGCCGCCACCCAGGAGCGGCTGGCCGGCCTCATGCGCGGCCATCTCGCGGGCGGCGGAATCATTCTCGCCGCCACGCACGGCCCGATCGGCCTTGCCGCCACCCAGGAACTGCGGCTCGCCGGCGCCGCGCCGTCGGCGGGCCCGCCAGGGCCGGGAGACGCCGCATGACCAATGTGGCGGCGCTGCTCATGCGCGATATGCGGCTGGCGGTACGTCTCGGCGGCGGAGCGCCGATCGGTGTCCTGTTCTTCCTCATCGTGGTTACGCTCATGCCGTTCGCGCTCGGTCCCGATCTGGCGCTGCTGCGGCGCATCGGGCCGGCCATCCTGTGGCTCGGGGCGCTGCTCGCGAGCCTGCTCGCCCTCGATCGCCTGTTCGCCGCCGATCACGAGGACGGCTCGCTCGACCTCATCCTGATGAGCCGCCTGCCGCTCGAAGTTACCGTCGCCGTCAAGGCGCTGGCGCACTGGCTCACCACCGGCCTGCCGCTGGTGATCGCGGTGCCGGTGCTGGCGCTGTTCCTCGACCTTGAGCCGCGCGCGATGGCGGCGGTCGCCCTGACGCTGCTGGTCGGCACGCCGGCGCTCACCTGCATCGGCGCCATGGGGGCCGCGCTGGCCGTGACGCTGCGACGCGGCGGACTCATTCTCGCCGTGCTGGTGCTGCCGCTCACCATCCCGGTGCTGATCTTCGGTGTGGCGGCGGCCAATGCCGCGGTGGTCGGGCCGATGCCGTTCGGGCCGCCCTTCACAATCCTGTGTGCCTTGAGCCTGATCAGCTTCGTCATCGGACCGTTCGCCGCCGCCGCAGCGTTGCGGCATGGGCTGGATTAGCAGCGGCGCCGGGTGCGGCAACCAAGCATTGCGGCGTGATCGAAGCCCGACTAAGACACAACCGATGACGATCATCGACCTCGCCAACCCGTCACGTTTTCTCGCGTTCACGGCGCGCGTGCTGCCGTGGCTGGTGGCCGCGACCGTGTGCGCCTTCGCGGTCGGCCTCTATCTGGCGGCGCTGGCGCCCGACGATTATCAGCAGGGCGCCACTGTGAAAATCATGTTCATCCACGTGCCCAATGCGTGGCTCGCCATGTTCTGCTGGACCGTGATGACGGTCGCGGCACTCGGCACGCTGGTGTGGCGGCATCCGCTCGCCGACGTCGCCGCCAAGGCGGCCGCTCCGCTCGGCGCCGCCTTCACATTCCTGTGCCTCCTCACCGGCTCGCTGTGGGGCCGCCCGATGTGGGGGACTTACTGGGTGTGGGATGGGCGGCTGACCTCGGTGCTGGTGCTGTTTCTCATGTATCTCGGCGTGTTGGCGCTGTGGCGCACGGTCGAGGATCCGTCGCGGGCGGCGCGCGCCGTCGCCATCCTCACGCTGGTCGGCGCGATCAATCTCCCCATCATCAAATTCTCGGTCGACTGGTGGGCGACGCTGCACCAGCCGGCCTCGGTGCTGCGCCTGGGCGGGCCGACCATCCATCGCTCCATCCTGGTGCCGCTGCTCGTGATGGGACTGGCGTTCATGCTCCTGTTCCTGACGCTGCATCTCGCCGCCATGCGCAACGAGATCCTGCGCCGCCGGGTGCGCACGCTGCGGCTGATGCAGGCGCAGGCGGGGGCGTGATCTTGGATCTCGGTCCCTATGCGGGATTCATCGTCGTGGCCTATGCGGCGGCGCTCGCCGTGGTGGCGGCCCTGATCGCGTGGATCGTCGCCGATCATCGCGCGCAGCAGCGTACGCTCAAGGACCTCGAGGCCCGCGGCATCGGGCGGCGCTCGGCCGCCAAGGAGGTGGCATGAGCGCCGATGCGCACGAGGCGGGCCCGACCCGGCGGCGCCTGCTGGTCCTGCTGCCGCTGCTCATCTTTCTCGCGCTGGCGGCACTGTTCTTTTTCCGCCTCGGCTCGGGTGATCCGTCGCGCATCCCATCGGCGCTGATCGGGCGGCCGGTGCCACAGACCGACCTGCCGCCGATCCCAAGCCTTGCGCGCAATGGCCAGCCGGTGCCGGGAATGGCGGCGGCGGAATTCCAGGGACCCGTAACGCTGCTCAACGTGTGGGCGTCGTGGTGCGTGCCGTGCCACGACGAGGCGCCGCTGCTGATGCAGCTCGCCGAGGACAAGCGCATCCGCGTGGTCGGCATCAACTACAAGGACCGTCCCGCCGACGCCCGCCGCTTCCTCGGCCGCTACGGCAACCCGTTCGCCGCGGTCGGCGCCGATGAGAACGGCCGCGCCTCCATCGACTGGGGCGTCTACGGGGTGCCGGAGACCTTTCTGATCGGCCGCGACGGCCGCATCGCCTACAAGCTGGTCGGCCCGATGACGCCGCAGAATCTCGACAGCGTGCTCAAGCCGCAGATCGAGAAGGCGCTGGCCGCCCCGTCCTCCTGACGACGCGACGTACGACGCACAACGCATGGCTTGTGATGCGGCGGAGAATTGCGCATAACCGCGCCGCAGCGAAGCCAATGGGACACGATGTTGCCGCATGAAGTACCTGATTACAGGCATTACCGGGTTCGCCGGGCCGCACCTGGCCAATCTTCTTATCCGCGACGGGCACGAGGTGTCCGGCCTGGTGCGCGAATCCAACGGGCGAGAGCAGGACATCCGCGACGTCGTTTCCGACCAGGTGTACGCGAAGCTGAAATTCGTCTACGGCGATCTCACGCATTTCCGCTCGCTCGACCGCATCTTCAAGGATGAGACGTTCGACGGCGTGTTCCATCTGGCGGCGCAAAGCCACCCGCCCACCAGCTTTCTCGATCCATACGAAACATTCGAGATCAATTCGCTGGGCACCGTGAACCTCGCAGAGGCAATCGCCACGCGCCAGCCGGAATGCCGGCTCATGTTCTGCTCGACCTCGGAAGTCTATGGCGCCTCGCCCGAAGAGGCCGGAGAGATCACGGAAGGCTTTGCCATCGCGCCGGTCAATCCCTACGGCGTCAGCAAGGCGGCGGCGGATCTGTATATCGCCGAGCGCGCCCATTCGGTGAAGCTGCCGTTCTTCATCACCCGCGCGTTCTCGCACACCGGGCCGCGGCGCGGCCGGAATTTTTCCATCTCGTCCGACGCCTATCAGATCGCCCGCATCAAGAAGGGCCTGCAGCCGCCGGTGATCAACGTCGGCACGCTGTCGAGCAAGCGGGTGATCATGGACGTGCGCGACTGCGTGAAGGCCTATTACCTGCTGATGCAGCGGTTCACGCCCGGCGAGGCCTACAACGTCGGCGGCGACACCATGTGTTCCATGGGCGAAGTGCTGGACATGATGCTCGAGCTGCGCGGGCTTGCGGGCAAAGTGGAGAAGCGCGTCGATCCGAAACTGGTGCGGCCGATCGATATCCCGGTGCAGATCTGCGACACCAAGAAATGCCGCCAGCTCACCGGCTGGAGGCCGGAGATCCGCCTGCAAAAGACGCTCGAGGATCTGCTGGCGTACTGGGACGCGAAGATCCAATAACAATTTCGACCGTCATCCCGGCCGAGTGCAGCGAGAGCCGGGACCCAAGTACCCCAGCCGTGACGGAAAAACGGGGAGTCACATCCGCAGCACCGGGATACTTGGGTCCCGGATCGGCCCGCTCGTGCGGCCCGTCCGGGATGACAGACGCGTGTGTGGGTCGTCAGTGGGCTCAATCACTCCTTCGCCTCGGCCTCCTTGGCGCTGGCGTCGTAGCGCATCAACAACGGGTACTGGAAAGCGGCGAACAGGAACGTGAGCGGCACGGCGCCGAACAGCTTGAAGCTCACCCAGGTGTCGGTGGACGTGTAGCGCCACACGATC
>DATFWC010000572.1:0-9498 GCA_035259885.1 Xanthobacteraceae bacterium | reverse complement strand
TCGAAATTCGTGGATGGCGGCCAGCCAATACCGCGCGCCGCGGATGCGCCGCTGCCAAGCGCGGGCGTCTAGCAGACCTAAGGTAAAAAGTCCACCAACGATCTTGTCCTACTCGGCGGCCAGCTGCCGCTCGATCCACGGCGAGACCACGGCTTCGAATATCTTGCGGTCCGGCCACTCGGCGGAACGACCCATATGGCCGCCACCGGGGTTGACCCGCGGGCCGCCATTGCGGCGCGCGGCCAGACAGCCGACACGGCTCTCTTCCCGAAAAGATTGCCTGGCCGTGATCTACTCTGGAAACACCCGCGTCACGTGGCCCATCTTGCGGCCCGGACGGGCGCCGTTCTTGCCGTAGAGGTGGACGGCGGTGCCCGGCATCGCCAGCCAGCGGCCGTAGTTCGCCACCTCGTCGCCGATCAGGTTGATCATCTCGACCCGCCCGTAGCGTACCGGCGTCGCCAGCGGCCAGCCGGCGACCGCTCGGATGTGCTGCTCGAACTGTGACACCGAACAGCCGTCGAGGGTCCAGTGGCCGGAATTGTGCACCCGCGGTGCGATCTCGTTGACCAGCACGGTATGCGCCGAAGCCTCGCGCACGACGAACATCTCGACCGCCAGCACGCCGACATAGTCGAACGCGGCAGCGATTTTTTCGGCGATGCGCCGGGCTTCGGCCGCCAGCGCGGCCGGCACATTGGCCGGCACCCGCGACACCTTGAGGATATGGTCGCGGTGCTCGTTCTCGATCACGTCGAAGCATTCGACCTGGCCGTCGTGCTGGCGCGCGGCGATCACCGAGATCTCGCGCTCGAACGGCACGAAGGCCTCGACGATCGCCGGATGCGCGCCGATCGCCTTCCACGCCTGCGCCGCCTCCGTGGTCTCGCGGATGAGCGCCTGGCCCTTGCCGTCGTAGCCGAAGCGCCGCGTCTTGAGGACGGCCGGGCGCCCGATGCGCCCGAGCGCGGCGGCGAGCCCCGCCGGACTGTCGACCGCCGCGAACGGCGCAGTGCGCACGTCCAGGTTGGCGACAAACGTCTTTTCCGTGAGCCGGTCCTGGGTGGTCGCCAGCACGGAGGGGTTCGGCAGCACCGGCCGGCGCTCGGCCAGAAAGGCGGCGGTTTCCGCCGGCACGTTCTCGAACTCGTAGGTGATGACGTCCACCGCCTCGGCAAAGCGGTCGAGCGCATTCTCGTCGCCGTAGTCGGCCTGGGTGGTTCGCCGCACCACATCGAAGGCGGGCGCCTGAGGGTCGGGACAGAACACGTGGCATTTCAGGCCGAGCCGAGCGGCGGCGAGCGCCAACATGCGGCCCAGTTGCCCCCCGCCGAGGATGCCGATGGTGGCTCCCGGGGCCAGCCGCGTCGCGCTGTCGCTCACTCAGACGCCTCATTGGAGGGCCGCTCCGCCACGGACGCGGTCTGCCGCGCCCGCCAGGCGTCGAGCCGCCCGGCGAGGCTTTCGTCGCTGAGCGCCAGCACGCTCGCCGCCAGCAGCGCCGCGTTGACGGCGCCGGCCTTGCCGATCGCCAGCGTGCCGACCGGCACGCCGGCCGGAATCTGCACGATGGAATAGAGCGAGTCCATCCCGGACAGCGCCTGCGTCTCGATCGGCACCCCGAACACCGGCAGCGTGGTCATGGACGCCGTCATGCCGGGCAGGTGGGCGGCGCCGCCGGCGCCCGCGATGATCACCTTGTGGCCGGCCGCCTTGGCGCCCTTGGCGAAGGCATAGAGCCGCTCGGGCGTGCGATGTGCCGAGACGATGCGCGCGTCGTGGCCGACGCCGAGCGCCGCGAGCGTCTCGGCGGCATGGCGGAGCGTCGTCCAGTCGGACTGGCTCCCCATGATGATTGCTACTGGATTTGCCCCCATTCCCGCCTCAAAGAACGCCATCGGGTCGGCGAAGGAAGCGGCGCATTATAGGTGCCGTCCGGCAGCCCGCAAGGCTGCGCCGGCCGCACCGAACCAGCAGGGTTAAGCGGCGCCACGGCGGCCGTGGCCGTTGCTCTTGCCGCCCGCACGCGGGCGTGGCCGGTGCGGACGGGACTCGCCCTGGCGTATAGGCCGGGGACGCTCGACGTCCGGCCGCCCGGCCAGAATTTCCAGCAGCGCGCCGACCTTGGGGGACGCTGCGCCGCGCCGCCAGATCAGCACCGTGGTGACACGATTGAGCGCCGGCGGCAGCACATGGACGCTGAGATGGTCGACGTTCGGGAATGTCGCGAGAACGCTGCGCGGGACCAGCGAGATGCCCATCCCGGCGGCGGCGCAACCGACCATCGCGTGGAAGGACGAAATCTCGATGACGCGGTCCGGCATCTCGCCCTCCTGCGCGAACCAGTCCTCCAGCCGCTGGCGGTAGGAACAGCCGGGCTCGAACGCCAGAATCATCGCCGGCTCGGCGTCGCGCGGCGACCTGATCGGGGGATGACCGGCCGCGGCGATGATCACGAGTTCCTCCTCGAACACCGGCACCTTTTCAAACGGCGCCTGGGCGACCGGCTCTGCCACGAGCGCGGCATCGAGCTCGCCCGCGAGCAGTTTTGTGGCGAGATGCTGGCTGTTGCCGGTGTGCAGCTCCAGCTTCACCTCGGGATAGCGGCGGTGGTACTCGCTCAGCGGCGCCGGCAGCCGCACCGACGCCACGCTTTCCATGGCACCGAGGCGCAGCAATCCGCGCGGCCTGGCATCGTGCACGGCGTCGCGCGCCTCCTGGGCCAGGTCCAGCAGCCGGTCGGCATAGTCGAGCAGGAGTTTTCCGGCAGGCGAGAGGTGCAGCCGCTTGCCTTCGCGGATGAAGAGCTGCACCCCGAGCTCATCCTCCAGCTGCCGCACCCGCGTCGTCACATTGGATTGCACGCGATGCAGCTGCTCGGCCGCCCGGGTGATGCCGCCGGCGTGTACGACGGAGCGAAAGATGCGCAGGTCGGCGAGATCCATCGTTCTCTTTTTGAGATGATTTACATTGTATTTATTCATTTTACCTGAACGAACGGCGGGCGTAAAGAGCCTCCAGCAGATGGAGGCAGAAATGCCTGGAGATGATGAATTCGATTTCGAGCGTCTCGACTACCGGACGCTGACATTGGAACAGTGGGACGCGTTGCGGCGGCACGTCGCGCGCCGCGCCGAGCGTGCACGCGCGCAGGCCCTGCGGGCGCTGTTTCGCCCACTGTGGTCGGCGCTGCGGCGACTCGCGCCGGCGCTGCGGGACGGCGCCGTCGCGACGGCCGGCTGGTGGGGTGGCTATGTGGAGCGGCGCCGCCGGCGGCAGGCCATGGCCGAGCTGCACGGCTTCAGCGACCGCGAGCTCAAGGACCTCGGCGTGCGCCGCTCCGAGATCTATTGGGTCGTTCACCACGGCCGCGTAGAGCCGCCCCCGCGTGTGACGAGCCCCCCGACCGCGTGGTCCGATCAGGAGCCAGACGCGGCGGCGGAGAACAAGACGCGCACCGCTGCATAGCGCCCCTGGTTATTGCTGTGCCGCCGCCGCGGTCGCGGCGATCAACTCGGCGTGGACGAGATAGCGCAGCGGGCCGGCGGTTCTGGCGTGCAACGGCCAGCAGGTCGTGAGCACGAGGTGGCGGCCCGGCGCGGCCGGGTCGATACCGGACGCATCCCAGCGCGCGACCGTGGTCTGCGTCACGCGAAACCGCACCAGCCTGCCGTCCTGGCGCGTCACCCGCACCTCGTCGCCGACGCGCATGTCGGCCACGAAGGCGAAATGCGTGTCGCGATGCGCCGAGTAGACGGCGGTGCCGGGCTCGCCGGCGGCCGGCGTGCGCTCGACGTGACCGGGCCCGAAGGCGAGCGCCTGTCCGCTGCTGCCGTCGAGCGCGATGACGCTTGTGTTGAGCCGCGGCACCTCGATGCGGGCGACCGGAAACGTGTCGGCCCAGGACCACGGCTTCACGGCATGGCCGGTCGCCACGGTCGCGGCGAAGGCGCGCTCGAGCAGGATCTGCGCCAGCATGGCCTTGGCGTGGATCCAGATCGCCTGCCCGAACAGCACGAGTCCGGCCGCGGCGAGCACGACCGCGATGCTGATGCGAAGCCATCGGCGGCTGTCGAGACTTGTTAAATGCCCCCCTCCCGGGACGCTTCGCGTGCCGACCTCCCCCACAAGGGGGGAGGTGTCGCCTGTGGCACTGCTCTCCGCAGTTTCATCGCGGAGTGTTGCTGTAAGGCAAGAAGGCGCCGCCCACTCGGCCGGTTCCCTCCCCCCTTGTGGGGGAGGGTTAGGGAGGGGGGTGTGTTCCGCGACCGCTATCACAGTCGTGCTCATCGCACGGCCTGAGCCCGACGACGGAACAACATCAGCATCACGCTGGCGATGAGCAGCGCGATCCCGAACCACGCGCGCAGCTCGGCATCGGTGGCGGTCTGCGGCAGCGACACGCCGCCGGCCGCTGGTCCGCCGCCCGCCGGGGCGGCCGGCTGCGGCAGCGTGGACTTGGCGATGGCGCGGAAGGATGCCGCGGTGAGCTGCGCCCCCTGCGTGCCGTTGCGGTCGGCGCGGCGCAGATCGCTCGGCTGCGGTGGCGGCGCCGGGCGCTCGCCGAACACTTTGTCGAAGTCCCAGCCGGCCGGCAGGTTGAGCGGCAGGTCGGCACGGATGAGCCGCGCGCCGTCGGGGCGGCTCGGCGTGGCGTCGACGGCGACCAGGCTGGTCAGTCGCGTGACCAGGCGATGGTCGAGCGCCAGCGCCAGGATCACGCTGTCGGCCTCTTCCGGCTTCAGCCGGCGCAGCGTGCGCGCCACCTCGGCGTCGGCGATCTTGCGCCGCGCCCACACCTTGGACAGGCCCTGTCCCTGCGCCACATCGGCGAGCGGCAGGCGCAGGCTCCACGGCTGGTCGCCGATGCGCCCCTTGATCTCAAGCGTGCCGGAAAGTTTTTCCACCTTTGCGGCCAACACCAGGGGCTCGCCGCGATAGAGATCCGGCAGCATGGCCGGCGTCATGTCGGCGGCGGCGTCGGAGAATGTCGCAACCAGGTTGGTGACGGCCGGGCTTTCGAGCTTCTCGAACAGCGCGCGCATGCGCTCCTCGACCTGCTCGACCGAGCCGATATGGGTGAACGTGCCGCGCCCGATCTCCGCCGCGCGCGTCATCAGAAAACTGTTGGGCGCCGAGCCGATGCCGACCATGAACACGCGCGAGCGCCCGCGCATGGCGCCGAGCGTTTCGAACATCTGCTGCTCGTTGCCGATGGCGCCATCGGTGAGGAACACGACTTGGCGCAGGTACTTCGAATCGCCCTCGCGCGGGTCAGTCAGCGCCGCCTTCATGGCCGGCACCATCTCGGTGCCGCCCTGCGCCTGCAGCGCGGCGACGAAGCGCTTGGCCTGTCCCACGTGCTCGGCGTCGGCCGGCACGGTGTCGGCAAACAGCACGTCCATGGTGTGGTCGAAGCGGATGACGTTGAAGCGGTCCGCCGGGGTGAGGCGGCCGAGCGCGTATGTCAGGCTCGCCTTGGCCTGCACGATCGACGTGCCACCCATGGAGCCGGAATTGTCGATGACGAAGATGATCTCGCGCGGCCGCTTGTCTTCCGTCGGCGGCAGCGCCGGCGGCGTCACGAAGGCGAGCAGGTAATCGGCCTTGCCGACGCGCTCGCGAAACAGTCCGACCGACGGCGTCTTGCTCGGCGCGGCGCGCCAGGTGAGCTCGAAGTCGTGGTCGGCCGGCACCAGGCCGTCGGCGAGCTTGATGATGCGCGCGTCGTCGGCGACGGTCTCGATCTTGACGTTGTGATGATGGCTCTTCACCTCGCCGAGCGGAAAGCCGGCCTGCAGGCGCACCGTCACGGACGTCGGATTGACCGGCGCCTGCTGGGCCGGGTCGAGCACCGGCGGCGTGATGCGGTCGCGGTCCGGCACCGGATCGGACGTCGTGCCCCAACCCTCGCCGCCGCGAAAATCCACGGTCTGCGCCACCGGCGCCGGCGTGTAGCGTGGCGCCACGACCAGCGGCACGCGCAGCGCGAACACCTGGCCCGATTGCGGGATCGGCTCCTGGTACTCGATCTGCACCAGCACGGTTTCGCCCGGCCCGATATTGGCGACCGAGTTGGTGAAGATGTTCGGCCGCTCCTGCTCGATGAGCGCGGCCTTGTGGCCGGCGGCCTTCGCGTCCTCGTAGACCTGCCGCGCCTGCCGGCGTTCCTTGATGTCGCCGATGACGATGCGGTCGCCGATCACCATCTTCAGCGTGTCGACCGCGCCGCCGTCCGGCAGCGGATAGACGTACACGGCCTCGACCCAGCCGTCGGTCGGGTTGTGAAAGATCTGCGTGACGCGCGCCCGCGCGGTCGGCCCGTTGACCGTCACATCGATGTCGGTGCCGAGTCGCGGCGCCTCGACGAAGCGGCCATCCTCGGTGCTGCGCAACAGCAGCGAGCCCGACCGCATGTCGGAGGGCGTCACGAAGGCGGCGGCGCCAGCCGCCGCGGCGCGCACGACGCCGGTGCTCGCCAAAAATGCCGCAAACGCGGAGAGAATGAAAAACAGCGCGCTCCACCATCGTGGCGGCGACGATGTCGCCAACGCGCGCGGCTTGACCGTGGTGACGTGCACTGATGCCGGCATATGTGTGTCTCCCAAAAAAGCCTGTCCCGAGCCCGCTCTGTTGTGGCGCCAAGCACGCCCGCGGCGTGAGCGTCATGATCGCGAACGTTCGGCAAAGAAGCGCCGCGCTGCGCCTTGCCGAATCCGCTCGGGTGCGGATATGTGAGGATTTGTGCGGGCCATGAGGCCGGGGTGACAGGGCAGGGATGACGGCCGACGCGGAAAAGCAGCTATCCGACGAGCAGAGCCGGTCGGTCGCCGCCGTCATTCGCGAGGAACTCGCGCGCCGCCGCCTGTCGCGCAAGCGGCTCGCCGACCAGGCCCGCATCAGCATCTCGACGCTGGAAAAGGCGCTGTCGGGCCGCCGTCCGTTCACCCTGGCGACGACGATCCGCCTGGAGGAAGCCTTGGGTGTCTCGCTGCGCCGTCCGGCGGCGGAGCCCGCCAAGGCGCCGCCCATCGTCAGCGGCCTGGCACCCGGCGATCTCGGTTTCTACGCCCGACCCGCCGTCTCATGGCTCGAGGGCAACTACCTTACGCTGCGGCCGTCGTTCGGCGATCCCACCGCGATCTATGCCTACCGCACCGAAATTCTCTGGGACGACACGCTGTCGAGCCTGATCTTCCGCGAGTCGGAGCGCCAGGACGCCATCTTCAGCCAGCAGGGGCTGGTGTCGGTGCCCAACCAGTCGGGCCACATCTACTTCGTCACCAATCGGCAGGGTCAGTACCGCCTGGTCATCGTGGCGCGCCCCACCATCCAGGGCGAGATGTACGGCATCATCACCACGCTGCAGGTCGGGCGCGGAGCGCAGCTGATGCCGGTCTCGGCGCCGATCGCCTTCGTCCCCGTTGGCAACCTCGCCGACGTCGAGTTCGGGCGCATCGGCGGCACCCATGCGCGCTACGACGACTATCGCCGGCACCTGCGGCGCACCGTCGACGAGCCTTTCGCGCTGTTCCTGGCGAGTTGACGCGCTGCCGTGATAGCCGCCGTCTATTCCTCCGGGTCGAGCCCGAGCGCCAGGCGGCCGGTGAAGCGAAGTTGCGTGCGCTGTTGCGGACGATGAAAGCGAGCGCCCTGGACGTCGCGGAACAGCCGTTCGAGCCCGGCGGCGCGATAGAAGGCGCTGCCGCCCACGATGTCCAGGGCCTTGTCCACCACCCGCGCGACGGCTGCCGCGACCAGCGTGCGGCCGATGATGACGCGGTTCGTCGTTTCCGGCCCCGGATTCGCGCATGAGCCGGCGGCCGCGACCATGTCGCGATGCGCCAGGGTAGCAGCCGCCAGTTCGTTCTCCATTTCCCCAACCAGGCTCTGCAGGCCGGGATCGTCGCCGCGCTTGCGCGCAAACGCCAAGGCGGAGTCGCGCGCCGCCTCGGCGATCCCGAGATAGGCCGCGTAGATGAGGGGAAGCGGCATGATGCAGGCATAGAGGTGAAACAGTGGAATCCATCGACCGGCCGGCCGGCGCAGCGCGATGCTGGCGTCGGGCAGGAAGGCGCCGTTGAGATGCACGTGATGCGAGCCCGTCCCGCGCATGCCGAGCGCGCGCCAGGTGTCCTGGACTTCTATGCCCGGGTGGTCGAACGGGACCGCAAAGTGGAGCGCCGTGGGTCCGGCGTCGGGATCCTGGTGGACGGCTTGTGTGATGAACAGGTCGCCGGCCGGCGCGCCGCTGGCAAATGTCTTGTGCCCGGTGATGCACCAGCCGCCCTCGACGCGTTCGGCGGTCGCCGACGGGGTGAGCCAATCGGAGGCGCCGCTCCCCACGAGCAGGAGCCGGTCAGCGGCGACGCGACGCAGCAACGCCTCGACCGGTTGCGGGTCGCGCCGCCACCGCCACGCCATGGTGGCGACGGTGTGCGTGTGCATCGACAGGGCCAGCGCTGTGGAGCCGCAATAATGCGCGGCCACGCGCACCATCGCGCACAGTTCCGCATAGGCGGCGCCGCCACCGCCGAGCTCCCGCGGCACTGCCGCCGCGACAACCCCGCGCGCTTTGAGTTCGGCGAAATTCTCCGCCACGAACGTGTCGTTCGCGTCGTGATCGGCGGCGCGCGCCGCGAAGCGCGGCCCGAGTTCGTGCATCAGTGCCGGCCAATCGACTGCCGGCGCCGCCTCGCTGCGGGGCGCGACCGCGACAGCCATCGCTTCCTCCCGAGTTGCTCCCGCATCGGGGAGATCCGGACCGGTCATCGGAGGCACGCAATCCGCCCTTTCGCCGCAATGGTCCAGTCCGAAATCTGTACTGGCCGCATCTGGGCCGGCTTCCAGGGGCAGCCACAAGGACTGCCCCTGCGTGTCCGGGTGCAAGGGGGCACCGGGCAGGGCTGCCGGGCCGGAATGCGAGATCAGGCAATGATGTCCGGTGTCAGCTGGTCCTCGATGAAGGTAATGCGGTCGCGCAGGTGCAATTTGCGCTTCTTGAGTCGCTGGATCTGCAAGCGATCGCGGCCGGGAGCGTTTTCCAGGGCCTCGATGGCAGCATCGAGATCCCGATGCTCCTGCATCAGACGTGCCAGAGCCTCCCGAAGCTCCCGCTCTTCCTGTTCGGTCATCTGCGATCGCTCGGGTCCAGGGAGTGACAAACTGCCGCTCCACCGGTGCCTCAACCCCGGGCGAAGTATCGCGTTTGCGCCCCGGCGCCGCAAGCGGCCACGGTTCTGTCAATTCATGTTTTGGCGATTTTTTTGCGTTGCACAAGCGGCCACGGTCGACTTGTCGGTGCCTTCATGGCACATTTATGAAGCCAGGGTGAAATCCTGAGGAGACCTCCCACATGTCCATCCAATCGCACCTTGCGGAACTGGAACGGAAGCATCGGGCGCTCGAGGACGAAATTGCCGAGGCGCTGGCGCATCCGTCCATCGACGACTTAAAAATCGCCGAATTGAAGCGCCGCAAGCTGCAAGTGAAGGACGA
>DATFWC010000571.1:0-28407 GCA_035259885.1 Xanthobacteraceae bacterium | reverse complement strand
CGGGCATTGCGCAGGATGAGGTCCATGGCTCTCACGCGGCAAAAGATGTCTGCCGGCGAAAGTTTACGCGGAGAAACACCCTCCCGGACAGGGAGGGGATGCACCCATGAATGATGTGACGGTGTGCGCTCTTCAGCGCATCGCGGACCGTGGCGTCGCCGGCGCCACGCGCCAGATGGTGTTGCCGACGTCGTCGGCCACCAGGAGCGCGCCGCGGTGGTCGATGGCGACGCCGACCGGACGGCCGAGCGCCTCGTCGTTCTGGACGAAGCCGGTGAGCACGTCGACCGCCTTGCCGGACGGACGCCCGTCGGTGAACGGCACGAAGATCACCTTGTAGCCGCTGCGCGGATTGCGGTTCCATGAGCCGTGCTGGCCGATAAACGCGCCGTTGCGGTAGCGCTCGGGCATGAGTGTGCCGCCCGAGAACGCCAGGCCGAGCGACGCCGTGTGATTGCCCAGGCCGTAGTCGGGCACGATTGCCTTCTCCACCAGGTCGGGACGCTGCGGCGTGACCCGGCTGTCGACGTTCCGGCCCCAATAGCTGTAGGGCCAGCCGTAGAAACCGCCGTCCTTCACCGAGGTGAGATAGTCCGGCACGAGGTCGCTGCCGAGTTCGTCGCGCTCATTCACCACCGTCCACAGCGTGTCGCCCTGCCAGCCCATGCCGTTGGGATTGCGCAGGCCGGAGGCGAACACGCGCGACTGTCCGCTGGCGGGATCGATCTCCAGAATGGCGGCGCGGCGCTCCTCCTTGTCGATGCCGTTCTCGCCCACGTTGCTGTTGGAGCCGACGGTGGCATAGAGGCGCGAGCCGTCGCGATTGGCGATGATGTTCTTGGTCCAGTGATGATTGATCGGACCGCCCGGCAGGTCAGCCAGCTTGGCGCCGGGCGTGGTGATCGCGGTGGTGCCGTCCTGGTAGGCGAAGCGCATGACGGCATCGGCATTGGCGACGTAAAAATCCTTGCCGACGAGGGCCATGCCGAACGGCGAATGAAGGTCCTTCAGGAAGACCTTTTTGGTCTCGGCGACCCCGTCGCCATCGGTGTCGCGCAGCAGCGTGATGCGGTTGGCGCTGGGCACGCCGGCGCCAGCGCGCTTCTGCTCTGTCTGGTAGATCCAACCCTTGATGCCGCGTCCTTCTTCCGGCCGCGGCGGCGCGTTGGTCTCGGCGACCAGCACGTCGCCATTGGGCAGGACGTAGAGCCAGCGCGGGTGATCGAGGCCGGTGGCGAAGGCGGTGACCGACAGTTCGGAAGCCGGCGTCGGCTTGGCGCCCTCGGGCCAGCCCTTCGCGGGCGCGATGTTGACCGTCGGGATGAGTTCTTTAGCGGGCGGCGGTAGCGGCGGATTGGGTCCAATCGAGGCGTCTTCCGGCAACTGGGCGGTATCACCGCAGGCGCTGAGAAGAAGCGTCAGCGACCCGACGATCAGGGCTTTGGCGGCGCGCATAAAAACCTCCTGGGACAGGAGGTGAACGCCAGGATCGATGAATCCGTTCCGGTGCCCCAACCGTGACCCGCGCGGCGCAGCTTCAGCGCGCAGAACAAGGACACGAGCGGCGCCAGCGGCAGCACCCCGAAACCCACGATGATAGCCGCGTGGGCTCATTCCGCTGCCGCGAGCGGCACGAGATCCGGAACGCTGCCGAAGCGGCGCTCGCGGCGATGGAAGTCGGCGAGCGCGGCGGCGAGATCGTCGGCGCCGAAGTCAGGCCACAGCGTGTCGACGAAGCAGAGCTCGGCATAGGCGGCTTCCCACAGCAGGAAGTCGGAGAGCCGCTTCTCGCCGCCCGAGCGGATGAGGAGATCGACATCGCTGCCGGGTCCGCGACCCTGCCGCGCCAGGAGCCGGCCGAACGCTTTGCGCGACGGCGCATCGTCGCCGAGCCACGCCGTCGCCGCCGCCGCGATGGCATCGCGCGCCGAGTAGTCGAGGGCGATCTGCAGGTGAAGGCGCTCTCCCACCGCCGACACCCGCTCGGCATGACAAATGTCTTCGGCCAGGCCGGCGGGCAGCCGGTCGCGCCGGCCGATGACCGTGAGACGCGCGCCGTTGTCGACGAGGCGGCCAAGCTCGGCGCGCAGATACTGGCGCAGCAGCGCCATGAGGGCCGACACTTCCTGCGGCGGGCGGCGCCAGTTGTCGGCCGAGAAGGCGAACAGCGTCAGCGTGGTGATGCCGAGATCGGGCGCTGCCTCCACCACGCGGCGCACCGCCTGCACGCCGGCGCGATGCCCGGCCGTGCGCGGCAGGCCGCGGCGGACCGCCCAGCGCCCGTTGCCGTCCATGATGATGGCGACATGCAGGCGCTCTTTTCGATCCAGTGTACTTTGCATTGTAAAGTCTCCGGGCAAAATTTTTTCAATTCTTTTCATGCCGGCTTGAGGCGGCGCAGGCCGAGCGAGGCCGATTTCTTCGCGGCGTGCGCCGCGTCCTGCACCACCTGCTCCAGCACCTTGAGATAGTCGAGGTAGCGCCGCCGTCCTTCCGCCGTGATGCGGCACACGGTCTGCGGCCGGTTGTGGTCGTAGCCCTTGTGTATCTCGATGAGGCCCGCCTCTTCCAGCACCTGCAGGTGCCGGCTGAGGTTGCCGTCGGTGAGCCTGCACAGCTGCTTCAGGTCGCCGAACACCAGGCCCCTGGGATGCGCCGCCAGCGAGGTCAGCACGCTCAGGCGCGCCTTTTCGTGGATTACGCGGTCGAGCCCGTCATAGGCGAACCGTCCGGCCGGCGCGGCCGGCCCGGCCACCCCCTGCTCGATCCTAGTCTTCGCCATCGTGCTCTCCGACGCTCGTCTGCAGGATGGCGGCCATCAGGAACTGGCCGACGCCGAACGGCAGCGCCATGGCCCAGGGCGAAAGCGCCTGCGTGCCGCCGGCGAACGCGAGGGTCGCAAGACCGGCGGCGAGGTACCACACGCCGACCGCGAACATGGGACGCGGCAGCGAGCGGCAGGAAGCGAAGAAGCCGAGGCTGAACACGATCTGCCACAGGCCGGGCAGCATCCACAGGCTATGCGGCGCGAACTGGAACAGCACGAAGGTGAGCAACGCGCCCGCGACGCCCGCCGGTACGAACTGCTCGGTGGCGGCGAGGATCATCTCGTCGGCGAGACCACGATGGATGCGGCGCGAACGTGCCACCATCTCGATCCCGATGAGCACGACCGAAATCGCCGCGGTGGCGATCCACAGGGCGAGATAGCCGACAACGCTCGCCGCCGGGTCGGGCAGCCACAGCGCCTGCAGCGCCGCCGCGGCAAGCGCCAGCACGCCGGTGGCCGCGACCGTGAGTGGACCATAGCCGCGGAACTCGATCCCGCGCGCCAGCTGGCTGCGGATCTCGGTGATGTCGGCCAGGGCCTTGTCGAGGTCGCGCATGGCATTTCACTTTGTGATGCAAAGTAGACGGAACGCCGGCCGCAGTCAAGGCGCCCTCGCCGTATGGTTGCCAGAGGCTCAACGCCATGCCACACATGCGGCATGGGTTCGCTGCTGCGTTCCTATCTCGAACATTGGAAGTTTGCGCTGCTTGGCGTCGGCGCCCTGTTCGTTGCCGGTATTTTGGCGCGCTTGTCGGAACGGTTCAGCCCCCTGGCCCTGGTCCTCGACTCCGACGCCATGACATGGGTCATGGGCGGGAGCTTTTTCGCGACGTGGATCGGCGCAGCCTGGGCCTACGACTGCTATCGCGAGTGGCGTTTTTTCCGACCGGAGTGAGCGGCTGCGTCCGCGGTCGTAGGGCGGGCAAAGCAAGCGCTCCCGAAAGCAGGGCGCGAATTTTGCCGTGCCGTCAGCGTGGACGCTCGGTTGATTCACGCCGCCGTCAACCCATATCCTGATGGCACCATGGATCAACAAAATCCCCTGTTTCATCCCGCCGTCGCGGCGTGGTTCGGACAAACGTTTTCCGCGCCGACTCCGGCGCAGGCGGACGCCTGGCCGGCGATCAAGTCCGGCCAGCATGTGCTGATCGCGGCACCGACCGGCTCGGGCAAGACGCTGGCGGCCTTCCTAGCGGCGATCGACGACCTCGTGCGCCAGGGCCTCGAGGGACGGCTGACCGACGAGACGCAGGTCGTCTACGTGTCGCCGCTGAAAGCGCTGTCGAACGACATCCAAAAGAACCTGCAGGCGCCGCTCGCCGGCATCCGGGCGGCGCTGGCGGCCCAGGGCCTGCCCGATGTGGACATCCGCACCTGGGTGCGCACGGGCGACACGCCGGCGGGCGAGCGCGACCGTGCGCGCCGACGCCCGCCCCACATCGTCGTGACCACGCCAGAATCGCTCTACATCCTGCTCGGCTCTGAATCCGGGCGCGCCATGCTGGCCACCACCCGCACCGTGATCGTCGACGAGATCCATGCGGTGGCCGGCAACAAGCGCGGCACTCACCTCGCGGTGTCGCTCGAGCGGCTGGCGGCGCTCACGCAGAACCGCCTGCTGCGCGTCGGCCTGTCGGCGACGCAGAAGCCGATCGAAGCAGTCGCGCAGTTCCTCGTCGGCGGCGGCGCCAAAGACGCGCCATGCCGCATCGTCGACACCGGCCACCGCCGCGCCCGCGACCTCGCCATCGAAGTCCCGGCGTCGCCGCTCGAAGCCGTCATGTCGGGCGAGACCTGGGAAGAGGTCTTTGGCCAGCTGGCCGAGCTGATCGAGGCGCACCGGACCACGCTGATCTTCGTCAACACCCGCCGCCTGTCCGAGCGGGTGACCCGTCATTTGTCCGAGCGCCTCGGCGAGCAGCACGTGGCGGCGCACCATGGGAGCCTCGCCAAGGAGGCGCGGCTTGCGGCCGAGCAACGCCTCAAGCACGGCCAGCTCCGGGCCATGGTGGCGACGGCGTCGCTCGAGCTCGGCATCGACATCGGCGACGTCGACCTGGTGTGCCAGATCGGATCGCCGCGCTCGATCGCCGCCTTCCTGCAGCGGGTCGGCCGCTCCGGCCATGCGGTCGACGGCACGCCCAAGGGAAAACTGTTCCCGTTGTCGCGCGACGATCTGGTCGAATGTGCCGCGCTCATCGACAGCGTGCGCCGCGGCGAGCTCGACCGCCTGATCATGCCCGAACAACCGCTCGACGTCCTGGCACAGCAGATCGTCGCCGAAGTTTCGGCGCGCGAATGGAGCGAGGACGAGCTGTTCGCCCTGCTGCAGCGCGCGTGGCCGTATCGCGCCCTGCCGCGCGAGGATTTTTCCGCCGTCGTCCACATGCTGGCGGACGGTTTTTCGACGCGGCGGGGCCGGCGCGGCGCGCTGATCCACTACGACGGCGTGAACCATGTGCTGCGCGGCCGGCGCGGCGCCCGGCTCACCGCGCTGACGTCGGGCGGCACGATTCCCGACAATGCCGACTACCAGGTGCTGCTCGAGCCGGAAAACCAGACCATCGGCAGCGTGAATGAGGATTTCGCCGTCGAGAGCCTGCAGGGCGACATCTTTCAGCTCGGCAATACGTCGTATCGCATCCTGCGGGTGGAGCGCGGCGTGGTGCGGGTCGAGGACGCGCACGGCGAGGCGCCGACCATTCCGTTCTGGCTGGGCGAGGCGCCGGGCCGCAGCGACGAACTCTCCGAATCGGTGTCGCGGCTGCGCGCCGAGATTTCTGCGCTGTTGGTGCGCGACCCATCGGGAGAAACAGCGCTGCGCTGGCTCGCCGACATCGGCATCGCTGAGCCGGCGGCGCAGCAGCTGGTCGACTACCTTGGCGCCGCGCATGCGGCGCTCGGCTGCCTGCCTACCCGCGACACCATCGTGTTCGAGCGCTTCTTCGACGAGGCCGGCGGCATGCAGTTGGTCATCCATTCGCCGTTTGGCAGCCGCATCAACCGCGCCTGGGGCCTAGCGTTGCGCAAGCGTTTCTGCCGCAAGTTCAACTTCGAGCTCCAGGCGGCCGCCACCGAGGACAACATCGTACTGTCATTGACCACGGCGCATAGCTTCGAACTCGGCGACGTGGCGCGCTACCTGCACTCGGCGAGCACGCGGCCGGTGCTGGTGCAGGCCTTGCTCGACGCGCCCATGTTCACCACGCGCTGGCGCTGGGTGGCCGGCGTGGCGCTGGCGCTGCCGCGCTTCCGCGGCGGCAAGAAAGTGCCGCCGCAGTTCGCCCGCATGCAGGCCGAAGACCTGATCGGCGCCACCTTCCCCGACCAGATCGCCTGCGCGGAAAATCTCACCGGCGAGCGCGAGATCCCCGACCACCCACTGGTGCGCCAGACCATCGACGACTGCCTGCACGAGGCCATGGATATCGGCGGCCTGGAACGGCTCCTGGTGCGCATCGAGTCCGGCGACATTCGCGTGGTGGCGCGCGACTTGACCGAGCCGTCGCCGCTGGCGCTGGAAGTGCTGTCCGCGCGGCCTTACGCCTATCTCGATGACGCGCCACTGGAGGAGCGCCGCACGCAAGCCGTGATGGCGCGACGCTGGCTCGCGCCCGAGGAAGCATCCGAGCTCGGAAAACTCGATGGCGAAGCTGTGGAGCGGGTGCGCCAGGAGGCCTGGCCCGACGCTGCCAATGCCGACGAGCTGCACGACGGCCTGGTGTGGCTTGGCTTCCTCACGGGGGAAGAAGCGCAGGCGCAGCCCGACTGGAGCGACTGGCTGTACGAGCTGGCGCGGCAGCGGCGGGTGGCGCGGCTCACCGCGTCGGGCAGGACGCTGTGGATCACGGCGGAGCGCCTGCCGCAGTTCTTGGCGTTGTGGCCCGCGGCGAAGCTCGAACCGGCGATCGCGGCGCCGGACGCCCTAGCCAAGGATTGGTCACCCGAGGGCGCGCTGGTCGAGATTTTTCGCGGCCGGCTCGAAGGGCTGGGGCCGGTCACGGCGGACACATTGGCGGCGCCGCTCGGCCCGCCGTCGCACGCGACCGCGGCGGCGCTGGCCGCGCTGGAACAGGAAGGTTTTGTGCTACGCGGCCGGTTCACGCCGGACGCATCGGCGGATGAATGGTGCGAGCGGCGCCTGCTGGCGCGCATTCATCGCTACACGGTCAAGCGCCTGCGCGCCGAGATCGAGCCGGTGGCGGCGCGCGATTTCCTGAAATTCCTCGCCACGTGGCAGCGCGTCGGCGACGACGCCATGGACGGCCCGGAAGCGATCGAGAAGATCGTTGAACAACTCGAGGGCTTTGAGGCGCCGGCCGGGGCCTGGGAGACCGAAATCCTTCCCGCCCGCATCGCCGGCTACGAACCGGCATGGCTGGACGACCGCTGCGTCGCCGGGCGAGTCATGTGGGCGCGGCTGAAGCCGCGCAACGCGCGCCAGAATGGCGACTCGCGTCCGTCGCCGGTGCGCAGCACGCCGATCGCGCTGCTGGCGCGGCGTCACGCGGCTCTGTGGACGTCGCTGTCGGCCCGCGCCGACGCAACTGCACCTGGCCCGCGTGCGCAACAGGTGGCCGACTTCATCCGTGAGAACGGCGCCTCGTTCTTCGACGAGATCGTCGAGGGCGCCGGCCTATTGCGCACCCAGGTCGAGGAGGCCCTGGCCGAACTGGTGGCGCTCGGCCTGGTGAACTCCGACAGCTTTGCCGGGTTGCGCGCGTTGCTGGTGCCGTCCGCCGAGCGCCGGCCCCTGGCGGGCGGACGGCGGCGCCGGCGCACCGTCAACTTCGGCATGGAGGATGCGGGACGCTGGGCGCTGGCGCGGCAGGCGCGCGCCGCCAAGGTCGGGACGGTGGCCGAATCGGAGGCCATCGAGCACGTCGCGCGCACGCTGCTCAAACGCTACGGCGTGGTGTTCTGGCGCCTCCTGGCGCGCGAGGCCGACTGGCTGCCGCCGTGGCGCGACCTGATGCGCGTCTATCGCCGGCTGGAGAGCCGTGGCGACATCCGCGGCGGCCGGTTCGTCGCCGGTTTTTCCGGCGAGCAGTTCGCGCTGCCCGACGCCATCGCCACCTTGCGCGAGACACGGCGCAGGCAAGAGTCCGGCGAGTGGCTGTCGCTGTCGGCGGCCGACCCGCTCAATCTCGTCGGCATCCTCACCCCCGGCCCGCGGCTCGCCGCCCTCACCGGCAACCGCCTGCTCTATCGCGATGGCATTCCGGTCGCCGTGCTGGCGGGCGGAGAGACGCAGTTCCTCGCAACGCTCGATCCCAAGGACGAATGGGAGGCGCGCAAGGCACTGCTGCGCGTCACGGCGCCGGTGCGGGTGCCGATGCAGGCTGATGCTCATCGCGACGACGCGATCGAGACGCGACAAGCAAACTGAACAAGCGTCCCGGCGCGCGCTCCTGCTTCCGCCACTCGGGCAACGTCGAGGCCACGGGGTGCCGTGGCATGACTTGCTGCATCGTCACCAGAGGTTAACCCTTGGTTAACCAACACAGCCAATGATCGCGGCGGGGGGCTCTGGCGATGTGGAGTTTGCGCCATGAGCACGACGGGAAGTTTTACCGAACGGGATCGAATTGAAGCTGAACTCGCTTACGCCACGCGCGACTGCAATTGGAATCCGACACCCGAATGCATTGGAGCAATCGTCACCTGGCATCTGCACGCGGTCGCATTGGCCCAGGCGGAAGCCTGGATACCCGGGATGGCCGAGGGCGACGACCCGGTGGTCGCAACGGCGCTCAGCCGATTCCACCATCATCAATTTGGTCGAATCATCCAGCGTCTGCGTGACGACAACACGCGACTGAAACTGAAGCTTACCGCGGTCTGCCGTTGCCTCGAATTCTACTGCAGCGGATCGGCCGACGTCGGCATTCGCGCCGCCGCGGCGCTGCGCGCGCTGCACTGCGACCCGCCGGCGGACGAGGATCGCGATTTGCACGCGGGGCCGCCTATAATCCCCGCTGACGACGCCGCGCTTGCCGGCGCCTGAGGCGCAGCGGGCGAAACCCATTCCGTCTATAAACAACCTGGGCCCTGTCGCCCGACGGCAGGGACTGGCAGCACGGATGTCGGCGCATGGGCAAGATCGATCTTCCGGTCCTGCGGGGCGAGCGGGTCGTCCTACGTGCTCCGACCGACGACGACGTCGCGGCTCGCCTTCGGCTCGGAAACAACCCGGACCTCATTCGCCTGTCTGGAGGCAGCCGCGCTGACGTGCGGCCGATGACGGAGGAGGCCGCGAGGCGCTGGGTGCAACACCTGCGCGACCACGATTATGCCTGGGTCATCGAGCGGGGCGCGCTGATCGGCGCCGTCAGGCTCGACCACGTGGACCTGAGGGACAGGCGTGCCAGCCTTGAGATCGGTATCGAGGAGAAGGCCAGGCTCGGCCTGGGACTGGGGACCGAAGCCATCATGCTGGTGCTGGGTTACGCGTTCGACTCTCTCAATCTGCATCGCATCTCGGTGCGCGTGATCGACTACAACACGCGGGCGCTGCGCGCCTACGAGAAATGCGGATTCGTGGTCGAAGGACGCGAGCGAGAGGCCGTATACGTCGACGGCACCTGGCACGACGACGTCCTGCTGGGCATTCTCGAACGGGAATACGCGGAGCGCAAACGCAGTCGCGGCCCGCCGGGGTGATGCTCGAATTCCTGGGCGCACACGCGTGGGCTTCGGCGCCGCACGCCGAGAGAGACTCCTTAGATCAAAGCAGGCGCCCTCAGCCCACCCTACGACGCCGCGATCAATACTCGCGCAGCGGCTTGAGTTTCAGGCTCGCGGCGAGCTCATCGAGCTGGGCGAGCAGCGCCGGGGTGAGCGCCACGCCGTGCTGGCTGCGGTCGTGGCGGCGGCGGCGGCGCTCCTCGCCCGGGATGCGGATGGCGTCGACGCCGGGCAGCCGCGCAGAACCGCGCAGGTCGCGCACGTGACGGTCGATCTCGGCGGCAAATTTCTCGCGCGCCACAAAACGTTCCACGTCGAGCGCGATGACGAACTGGCCGGTATTGGCCTCGGCCATGGCCGTGGTGCCGAACTCGCGCACGTCGCGGCCGAAGGCGGCGCCGTTGAGCGCGCCGGCCAGGAGCCCGATGATGAGCGCCAGGCCGCTGCCCTTGTGGCCGCCGATGGGCAGCAGGCTTCCTTCGGTGGCGCGGCGCGCGTCGGTGATCGGCTTGCCGGCGCGATCGATCACCCAGCCTTCCGGGATCGGCTTGCCTTGCAGCGCGTGGTCGCGGATGGTGCCGAACGACGACACCGAGGTGGCGATGTCGAGCACGACCGGCGCCTCGTCGCCGGCGGGAATTGCCACCGCGATCGGATTGGTGCCCACGAGCGGCTCGGCGCCGCCCCATGGCGCCATATGGTTGGCGCTCGACGCGGCAGCGTAGACGCCGATCATGCCGTGCCGGAGCGGGATCGCAGCGTAGACGCCGCCAGCGCCAGCATGGTTGGAGCGGCGCGAGCCGACCCACGCGACGCCAGTCTGGCGCGCCATGTCGACGGCGGCTTCCGCGGCGAACGACATCACCAGGTGGCCCATGCCGTTGTCGCCGTCGACCACCGCGACGGCAGGCGCGCCCTGTTGGAGTTCGAGTTGCGGGCGCGGATTGATGCGGCCCTCGCGCAGCCAGCGCACGTACTGGGCGAGACGGAAGATGCCGTGGGCGTCGGAGCCCGTGAGGTCGGCCTCGATCATGGCGGCCGCGACCGTTGTCGCGTCCGCGTCCGGCAAGCCGCAGGCGCGGAATGCATCGGCCGTGAAGGCCAGCAACGCCCTGGCCGGGATGCGAGGTGGTTGCGGGTCAAGGTCAGCGCGGTCGGCAGCGGATGGGGTCATGAGATTGTGTTTACCGTCATTACGCAACCGGCGCGAGGGACCTGTACCGGGCGCGGAAAACCACGGATAATTCCTGCGCAACCGTTTGAAAGCAAGAACGCAGGGAAGAGATGTCAAGAAAGCTGTTCGGAATTGCGCTGATCGCGTGTCTGGCCAGCGGCGCGGCGTCGGGGCAGGTGATCGCGCCGCAGGTGGAGAACGTGCCGATCCCGCCCGGCGTAGACGCGTTCAACCTGTCGCTGGACGAGATCAAGAAATATTCCTCGACGAAGAATTTCGAGATTCTCGGCCACAGCTATTTCCGCATCGACCAGCGCACGCCCTGGGCCAAGGGCCAGGGCCGGCCGGGCGGCGAAGTCGGCTCCGGCTTCAACACCGTGCGGGTCTATGATGGGATCGCGTATCTTGGCGGCTACAGCCTGCCGCCGACGCTCTACCACGTCGCCATCGCGGACGTGCGCGATCCGAAGAACATCCAGTTGCTCAGCACCATCCCGTGCAATCCGGGCACGCGCTGCAACTACCTGCGCGTCAACCGCGCCAAAAAGATCCTGATCATCGGCCATGACGACGACCCGCGCGGCAATCCGACCAAGCCGCCGCAGGGCGAGAAGTCGCAGGCCGGCTGGTCGTTCCACGACGTCTCGGACCCGCGCAACCCGAAGCAACTCGCCTTCATTCCGGCGACGCCGGGCGGCAAGACGCACGGTCTCGATATCGACGACCGCTATCTCTACGGCTGCGGCCAGTTCTCCGCCGACCTCAATCGCGAGGCGCTGCAGATCGTCGACTATGGCGATCCGAAAAATATCCGTCAGGTGGCGACGTGGCATGTACCCGGCCAGCTCAAAGGCGAGCAGTACGGCCCGTTGAACCGCAACAACCCGGACGGCAAGCCGCAGATCATCCAGTGCCACGAGATCGTCTATCACAACGATCGGCTCTATCTCGCCTGGCGCGACGCCGGCATGCTGATCCTCGACGTGAAGGAACGCACGGCGCCCAAGCTGCTCGCGACGTATGACTACGTGCCCCCGTTCCACGGCGGCTTTCTGGGCGCCGCGCACACCTCGATGCCGGTGCTGATGCGGGCGAACGAGCACCCAGACATCGTCGTGCATACCGACGAGATTTTTGACTGCCCGCAGGGGTTCGGGCGCATCCTCGACGTGTCGGACCTCAAGAATCCCGAAGTCATCAAGGGCGAGCGGCCGGCCAATATCGTACTGCTGTCGACGTTCCGCGCCGCGCACGTGCAGGACCAGTTCGATGCCGAGAAGCGCGAGTTCGTCTGCCCGCAGAAGGGCGGGCCGGCCGGCACGCTGTCCAACACCACGCACCTGCCGTGGCAGGATCACCGCTCGCCCAGCCTCGTCTACGTCACCTGGTACGACGAAGGCGTGCGCGCCCTCGACATCTCCAACCCGTTCGCACCGGTCTTCGTCGGCCACTTTCTGTCGCCGCGTTTCGCGGCGCCGCAGCGGCAGGACCGGCACACGCGCGAGATCTTTCAGGATCCCGACACCGGCCTGCTCTATGTCACTGACGGCAACGGCGGCGGCCTGACAGTGCTGCGCTACACCGGGCCGATCCCCGAACGCGCGCCGATCCCGGGGGCACGATGACGTTGCGCATCGCCCGCGTTGCGGCATTCGTGGCGGCCGCCGTCGCGACGCTCGCGCTCACCGCGGCCAACCGCGCGCCGGCGCACGAGCTCGACGACATTCCGGTGCGGCCGACCGTCAGCCGCTTCTCCCTGACCGAGGCGTTCCGGCGCGGCGGCGAAGCCGAGCGCGCGGCGCTCGAGGCGGAGCTCGCGCCGATCCCGGGCGCCGACGAGCGCGCGGTGCAACTCGGCCGCGACCTCGACGGCGACGGCGATCCCGACGAGATCCATTTCCACCTCGAAGTCGTCGAGGTGCAGGAGGAAGTCTATCCCGGCGAGTTCGTGACGTTCTGGGTGTTCGCGCCCGTAGGGCGCGACATGAGCTCGCCGGCGCGGCTGCCGAGCCCGACGCTGCGCGTGGAGGAAGGCGACCGCGTCGCCATCACGCTCTACAACACCCACTACCTGCCACACACGATCCACCTGCACGGCACGCCCCAAGACAACAACATGGACGGCGTGCCGCACATGACGCAGCACGAGGTGCCGCCGGGCAAGAGCTTCACGTACCGGTTCATCGCCAAGAATCCCGGCACCTACTGGTATCATTGCCATGTGCAGGAGCAGGCGCATATCGGCATGGGGCTCGCCGGCATGTTGATCATCGAGCCCAACCGGCCCAACAATCATTTTGCGCACCTCATCCCCGGCGCCGGGCGCATCACCTCCATGGCCAAGGCGACGCGCGAGGAATACCAGAACGAGTATTCGCTCGTTTACATGGACATCGACGACCGACTGCATCGCATCCCCGCCGCCTACCGCGACCCGCGCGAGATCGAAAAGCGCATGCATCGCGACTATGATGTGACGCAGCGCAAGTCGAACATTTTCCTGCTCAACGGCCGCTCGTTTCCGTTTACGCTGCGCGATTCGCCGATCGTGGTGAATGCCGACGAGACGACCAAGCTGCGCATCCTCAACGTCGGCCCGCGCACCGTGTTCCTGCACACCCACGGCCACCATCCGACGCTGACCCATCTCGATGGCTACCCGGTGCCGAAGGAGGCGCGCATCACGCGCGACACGTTCGACATCGGGCCGGCGCAGCGGGTCGACCTCGCGCTGCGCACCGGCAGCGACGGCTATTTCGCCGCCGGCCCCGGCGTGTGGCTGATGCACGACCACGCCCAGCCGGCGGCCAGCAACAAGGGGATCAACCCGGGCGGCGACCACACGGCGATCGTCTATTCCGAATTTTTAGGCGAAGACGGGCTGCCGCGCGATGCGCTTGGGCACGACACCCACGCGCGCTTCTTCGATCCCGCCTATTACCAGGGCAAGGTCCCGGTGTTCGATCCAAGGATTTTCGGCACGACGGTCGAAAATTACGAACGCGGCTGGCCGGCGGGGGAGCCAGCGGGCGGCGCGTTCGACTATCCGGTGCGGGAGGCGGCGGCGCCCTTGCCGCGGCAGGATTTGATCGATGCCGAGCGGCACCGCCCGGTGGCTACCGCCTGCGCCGAGCGGCCACGCGGCTTCCGCCGCATCCAGGTCAAGGCCGGCCGGCAGTATGCGCGCGAAGGCGAGGTGTTTGCGTTCGAGCCGCGCGAGCTGCATGTGGAGCGCTGCGAGGACGTGGAGATCGAGCTCGAGAACAACGACGAGATCCGCCACGACCTGATGATCCCGGGCCTCAACCCGACCTTCGCGCTCAACTTCGTCGGGCCCGACGTGGAGCGGGCTCGCTTCGTCACGCCGGACGCCGACGTGACGCTATTCTTCCACTGCCACGTGGCGGCGCACGACAAGGTCGGCATGGTGGGTTCCCTCGTGGTTGGCAAAGGCGGCGCGCCGCAGCGGCTGGCGCAGACGCCAGCAGTGGCGCAGGCGGAGGCGGCGCGCCGGACAAAGACCGTGCACGGCGTCGGCGTGGTGATCGCGGCGGTGCCGCGGGCCGGACGGGTGATCGTCAACCACGAGGAGATCAAGGATTTCATGGCCGCCATGGAGATGAGCTATCCGGTGGCGCCGCCGTCGCTGCTCAACGGCATCAACCCGGGCGACAAGATCAGCTTCACCATCGATGCGGCCCAATCCACGATCACGGCGATCGAGGTGATCGAGCGGGCGAGATGAACCGTCGCACCGTAGGGTGGGTTGAGGCGCGACGCTCGGCCTACGATTGGATTCTCTGCGCGGCGCGACGAAACCCACCAACGATGAAATGCCGCATGGTGGGTTTCGGCGCGAACCGCTGCGGCATAAGCACGATAGCCTCGTGATGCGCCTCAACCCACCCTACGGCGTGCGAAAGAATCCCAGCTTGTGCAGGACCGGCTCGTCGGTAACGCGGAACACCAGTGCGTCGCTCGTGGCTTCGTGGGTGTGCGGCCGCCAGGCCGGGGCCGCGATCACGTCGCCGCGCCGCCAAGCGAACGATTCGCCGTCCACGCTCGTGACACCCGTGCCGCGCACGACGGCATAGATGTTGTTGGCGGTGCTGCGATGCTCCTGCGTGCGCACGCCCGGCTTCAGGCTCATCATGTGCAGCGCGATGGTGTCGAGCGCCGGGCTGCCGAGTTCGATCGCTGTGCCGAACGGCGCTTCAGGCGTGGCCGGCGCGGCCGCGAGCCGCCGCCTGGTCTCAGCCAGCGTGAACACGAAGGGCGAGTCCGTGGTGGCGGCGGGCGGCTCCGGCTCGAACGCTGCGTGGCTCGCGTCGTCGTCCTCGTATGGCTCGAAGAACATGGGCTCCAAAAGCTGCACCAGCGGGGCGTCGAGGAAGTCGAGCCAGTAAGCGCACGCCTTGCTGTTGTTGCCGTGGCCGTGAGTCGACCAGTTGGGCGTGAGCAGCACGTCGCCCGGCTCCATGGCGATGTTGACGCCGTCCACCACCGTATAGGTGCCGGGCTCGGCGTCGAGGATCAGGCGCAGCGCATTGGGCGTGTGGCGGTGCGCGCGCGCCCATTCGCCCGGCATGATCATCTGGTAGGCGGTTACGATGGTGCGCACGGTGCCGTAGGTGTTGCCTTCGGCCGGATTGACCAGGATGAGGTTGCGCCGTTCGGCGAGCTCGGTGTTGATCAGGCGGCCCGCGGCGTCGAGCGCGCCGCGCGCCTGCTCGTAGCGCCAATGGCCTGGTTGAAACGTCTTGCGCGGGCTCGCCCACAGCGACGGCGTCGGCTTGTTCCAGCCCGGGCCCATGGCGACCTTTTCGAGCTTGGCATAAAGCTCCTCAAGCGTACCGGATTGCGCCAGTTCCTCGCGGGTCGGAGCCTTCATGGCCTGTCCTCTTTACGGATGGCGAGATTCCAGCCGCCGCTGCCCTGTTTCACCGGCACCGCCATGCGGCCGACGAGCGCGATCTCGATGGTTACGGTGTCGCCGCCGCGGATCGGGCCAACCCCTTCCGGCGTTCCGGTGGCGATGACGTCGCCCGGCTCGAGCGTCGACACCGACGACGCCAGCGCCACCATGTTGGGAATGTCGACGATGAGGTCGCGCGTGCTGGCATGCTGGCGCAAGGTGTCGTTGACCCACAGCTTCATATCGAGGTCGCTCGGATCGCCCACCTCGTCGGCGGTGACCAGCGCCGGCCCGATGGGCGTGAACGTGTCGTACGAATTGCGCATCACACGCTCTTCCTTGCCGCGCACGGTGATGTCCATCAGGCAGGAATAGCCAAAGATGTGGTCGCGGGCCGCCTCGACCGGGATGTGACGGCCGCCCTTGCCGATGATCAGGGCGAGCTCGCATTCGTGATGGATCTCGTGGCTCGGCAGGTCGGGCAGCACGATGGGGTCCTGCGGCCCGCTGATCGACGAGGTGGCTTTCAGGAAATAGCCGTTGAGGTCGGCGCGATGGGTCGAGGCCATCTCGGTCTGGTGTGCGATGTAGTTGACCGGGTAGGCGAACAGGTTATGCGGCCACACGATGGGCGCCAGCAGCCGCACGTTCGCGACGGGGATGCCCGCGCCACGTGCGGCCTGCTCGAGCTTGGGTTTCACCGTGGCGAAATCGCGGATCAGTCGGATCATGCCGACCGGCGGCCACGCGGCTGGATCGAGCCCGATGGCGGCGGTTGCGTCGTGCAGCGTGTCGCCCTGCAGCACTCCGATGCGGCCTTCGTTGAAGCGGACCAGTCGCACGCTCGCTCCTTCTACATCGCGGATGCCGCGACCGCATCGGATGACATGGGCCCACGGCCCATTGTGGCGCCGCGGACGAGATCGACCAAGGCAAGCGGATCAGCGGGCGCCTGATTGTCGCGCCAGGCGACGTGGCCGTCCGGACGCACCAGCACGAGCCGGCGCTCATAAAGCGCAAGAATGCTTGGCTCGTCGAGGGGGACGAAACGCATGGGCACCCTGCGCGCATCGGCGGCCTGCACGATGGGCGCGGCGTCGGCCGCGTCGGCGCCGAGGCCGAGGAGCACAAAGGAGCGGCCGAACAGGTCGAGCGTCGAGCGCCCGTCGGCGAGCCACGCATGCGGCGCGCGGCTGCCGGGGCGGGCGACCGGAACGTAGGTTTTCGGATCGTCGGGCGGCGCCGCGCTGCCGTCCGGCCAGCAGATTGGCGAGCTCTCGTAGCGGTAGCCGAGGTGCATGCCCAGCGTGAACCACTCGTGGCGCATGGCGTCCGAGAATTCCCTTCCAAGCCGTTGGCGGGTGCGCGCGCCCTCCTCCGTGGCGTCGAGCAGGCTCGGGTTATGGCCGGGCGACAGCATGCGGCGCAGGTTGCGGCTGGCCTCGGCGACGTTGCGGGCGCCGATCGGTTGCCGCTCGGCCTCGTAGGAATCCAGCAGGGCCTCACCGCCCCAGCCCTCGAGCACGGCAGAAAATTTCCAGGACAGATCGACCGCATCGCCGACGCCGGTGTTCATGCCGAAGCCGCCGGTGGGCGACATCATGTGCGCGGCATCGCCCAGGATGAAGCCGCGCCCGTTGGAAAAATGCTCGGCGACCAGCTCGCGCCGCACCCACGGCACGACGCTGAGAATCTCGTAGTCGAAATTTTTTCCCACCGCGCGGCGAATGGCAGCGTGGATTTCATCCGTGGTCAGTTCGCGCGGTTCGGCGCCGCCAATGAGCGATAAGCGCCATTGGTCGCGCCCGTTGATGGCGACGATGGTTGCCCAGGTGCCCTCCGGGCCGATGATGATGAAGCGGTAAGCCTGCCCCTTGTCGTGCAACGCGACGAGATTCGGACAGCGGAAGATCACGTTGGTGGTGTAGGTGAGCGCCGGATTGCCGCGCAGCGCGATGCCGAGCGTCTCGCGCACCAGGCTACGCGCGCCGTCGCAGCCGGCGATATAGCGCGCACGGATCTGGCAGCGGCGGCCCTCGCCAACATCTTCCAGGTCGGCCGTCACGCCATCCCGATCCTGCACGAAGGAGATGAGCCGCGTGCGGTAGCGCAGCTCGACTGTCTTATGCGAGGCCGCAAAGGCGCGCAGGATCGGATCGAACATGTTCTGCGGGCAGCGCTCACGCTTTTGCGGGCTCACGGATGGGGGTGTATCGGCGCCCATTGAGGGAAAGCGCTCGCGCCCGAGCTCGTAGCCTGTGAGGCTCGTCACGTAGACGTTGTCCTGCCGCACGTCGCGCGGATACGGCGCCGCCTCGACCGCCGGCACCAGCCCCCAGCGGCGGCAGGATTCCATGGTGCGGATGCCGACCAGATCCTGGCGCGGCTGATGGATCGATCCGTCCGACTGCTCGACCAGCAGGCACTCCTGGCCACGCCAGCCGAGATCGCCGGCGAGCGCCAGCCCGACCGGCCCGCCACCGACGATGAGGATGGGAGTAGAGTCCATGCAGTCGTTGTGCATCACTTTGATGGCGCGTCAACTCTGCCAAAAGCTCGGCTGTCATCCCGGCCGAGCGCAGCGAGAGCCGGGATCCAAGTACCCCGGCGGTCGGATCGTGCGCCGACAATTCTGAGACCGAGGTACATGGGTCCCGGGTCTCGCCGCTGGCGGGCTCGCCCGGGATGACAGCCGAGAGATATGCAACGCGGGAGAACTACTCCGGCTTGATGCCGGCATCCTTGATGATCTTCGTGTAGCGCTCGAGCTCGCTCTTGAGGTAGGCGCGCCATTCGTCGGGCTGGGTGGCGCGCGGCTGCATGCCCTGGGAGTCGAGCTGGGCGATGACGTCGGGATACGCCACCGCTTTGGCCACTTCGTCGCGCAGGCGCTGCACGACCGGTCGCGGCGTGTTGGCGGGCGCCAGGATGCCGAACCAGCCGGCAATCTCGTAGTCGAACCCCGCTTCCATCACGGTCGGCACATCCGGCAAGGCCGACGACCGTGTCGTGCCGGTCACTGCCAGCGGCGTCACTTTTCCCGCCTTGGCGTGCGGCACCATCACCGGCATGGCGTCGAACATGGCGTCGATGTGGCCGCCGAGCAGATCGTTGAGCGCGGGGCCGGCGCCCTTGTAGGGAATGATGTTGATCTCGATCCCGGTCTTGGATTTCAGCAGCGCGGTGGCGAGGTAGAGCGAGCTACCGGTGCCGCCACCGACCGCGAAGCTGAGCTTGCCGGGATTCCTTTTGGCATGATCGACCAGCTCCTTGACGCTCTTGATGCCGAGATCATTGCGCGCCACCAGGATCAGTGACCCGGTGGCGACCTCGGTGACGGGCGTGAGCGTGGTGAGGTCGAATGGATAGTCGGGGTGCAGCGGCTGGGTGATGAGCGAACTGGTCGAGATGAAGAACAGCGTATGCCCGTCCGGCTGCGCCGCCGTGAGATCACGCAGCGCCGGAATAAAATTTCCGCCGGCGCGATTCTCGACGAACACGGTGGTGCGCAGGCTCTCGCTCATCTTCTGCGCGACCAGGCGCGCCATCACGTCGGTGGCGCCGCCCGCCGCCAGCCCCACAATGAGTTTTATCGGCCTACCGGACAGCTCCTGCGCGCGCGATTGGGCCGGCGCGATTGCCAGCAGCACCGCGCAGGCCAAAGCCGCGCGCCCGAGAAACGTCATGTGATCCTCCCGTGGTCGCTTGGTCTATTTCTCCGCCAGCAGCGTCGCCATGATGCGTTCGCGCGTCAATGGCAGATCGCGCAGGCGGACCCCGAGCGCGCGCGCCACGGCGTTGCCGATGGCGGCCGCAGTGGGGCCGATGGCGACCTCGCCGACGCCGAGGGCCGGCTCCTGCGGCGCGTCAACCAACCGGATGTCGACCTCCGGCACCTCGGAAAAGCGCAGGATCGGGTAGTCGTCCCAGGTGGCGGCGGCGACACGGCCGTCGGCGAAGCGCACCTGCTCCTTCAGGGCCCAGCTCGCCGCCTGGATGATGCCGCCCTCGATCTGGTTGGCGGCGCCATCAGGGTTGATCACGAGGCCGGCATCGACGCAGGCCCACACGTGCCGCAGCCGAACCTCCGTCTCGACCTCGACCTCGGCCACCGCCGCCATATAGGCGGCGCGGTTCTTGTAGCGGGCGAAGCCCAGGCCCAGCGCGCGGCCGCTGGCGGCGTCGCTCGGGCCGGGCCAGCCCGCCATGCTGGCGGCGGTCTCGATCACGTGCCGGGCACGCGCATCCGACAACAGCGACAGCCGGTAGGCTACCGGATCCAGGCCGGCGAGCTCGGCCAGCTCGTCCATGAAGGATTCGATGGCGAAGACGTTGGCATAGGCGCCGAGACCGCGCAGCGACGAGGTTCTCACCGGCACGTCGGCAAGCAGATGATGCACCAGGCGGTGGCGCGGCAGATCGTAGAGCGCCTGGCCGTTGCGGGTGGCGCCGCCGCCCGCCGCATCTGGCACGTCAGCGATCTCCGCGGGCGGTGGAGGCGCCTCCGGCAACGCCTCGGCGCCGAGCAGGTTGGCGCTGCCATTCATGCCGGGCCGCTGCGCATGGACGGGGCTGAAGATCTCGATGGTCCAGTCGGCGGGGCGCAGGTTTTGGTCGAGCACGGCCCGCAGCTTCACCGCCATGGCGGCGCCGAGCGGCGCGGCTGAAAACTCGTCCTCGCGGGTCCACTGCACGCGCACCACGCGGCCCGCCACGCGGGTCGCCACGAAGGCGGCGTCGAACGCTGCGTCGTCGGCCGAGTTATGGCCGTAGCAGCCGGCCCCCTGGCGATGGAACACGTTGATGCGCTCAGGCGAGATTTTCAGCGTACGGGCAAGCCAGGTGCGTAGCACGAACGGCCCTTGCGAATGGGTCCATACGCTCAACGTTCCGTCGCGGAATTCGGCGAGCGCGCAGGACGGGCCGATCGATCCATAAGTGAGGAAGCCGCGCGAATAGGTCGCCTCGACCACGCGATTGCCCGCCGCCACGGCGCCTGATCCAGTCTCCACGACGCGATCGCGCGATGGCTGGCGCATGAGCCACTCGGTCTCGCCAGCGTCGGGTGACGGCCGGGCGCCGCCCTCCCAGATGGCGAGCGCTCGCGCGGCTGCGGACGCACGCATGACGGCGAACTCATGCTCCGACGTGAAGGCGACGAGGTCGCCCTCGCGCAGCACCTCGATGGGCGTCCCAGCCGCACGCCGCACTGCGGCCTCGTCGAGCGCCACCAGCCGCGCGCCGCGCCACGGCGGCCGCAGCATGCGGGCGTGCAACACATTCTCGGGCGCGAGGTCGTGGATGAAGGCCGCACCCCCAATCTTTGGCGGAAGGTCGATCCGCGCAACGCCTTTGGCGACCACCCGATAGTCGGTCGGTTTCCGGGCCGGCGCAGTTCCAGTCGCCGGTCGGGCCAGATCAATTGGCAGCGACCAGTAGTCGTGACCGGTGTCGCGGCCGCCGCGGAGCACGCGGCCGTCCTCGATGGCGAGGTCGTCGGGCGTGCAACCGAGTTCGCCGGCCACGCGGCGGAGGAACTGCGCGCGTACCTCGGCGCACACCAGGCGAACGGCGCTGCCCGACACTACGATGGAGTTGCTGCCGGACGTGAACCCCTCCGACGGGCAGGCCGGCGTCTCGCCGGACACGACCAGCAAGCGCGCCAGCGGCACCTCGAGCTCTTCGGCGGCGATCTGCGCGAGGGCGGTCAGGACGCCCTGCCCGATCTCCACCTTGCCGGTCTTGAGAATCACGTGGCCATGCTGGAACGCAATCCACTGATCGAGGCGCGGATTGTCGACGAGGCTGGCGGGTAGCGTGGTCATGCGCCGGCCGCCATGGCAGCGCCGGCCCGTTGCACGGCGCGGATGATGCGGTTGTGCACGCCACAGCGGCAGAGGTTTCTGTCGAGCGCCGCCGCCACCTCGGCACGGCTCGGTGCCGTGTTGTGCGCGAGCAGCGCGGCTGCCGAGATTAGGATGCCCGACAGGCAATAGCCGCACTGGCCGGCCTGTTCGTCGAGGAAGGCTTGTTGCAGCGGATGCGGCCTGCCGTCGTGCAACAGCCCTTCGACCGTGGTGACAGCGTGGCCGGCGATCGTGGCGATCTCGCGCGCGCACGACTGCGTCGGTACGCCGTCGATCAGCACCATGCAGGCGCCGCACTGCTCCAGGCCGCACCCAAAGCGGCTGCCGTGCAGGGAAAAATCCTCGCGCAGGACGGAGAGCAGCGGGCGGGTGGGATCGGTCTCGTCGAGGCGAACGCTCTGGCCGTTGAGGGTGAACTCGATGCTCATGATTCGTGCTGGAAGCGTGCCGCTTGCTCTGTCACCTCTCCCCGCTTGCGGGGAGAGGTGGAGCAAGCGGCATAGCCGTGGAATCAACTACTCCGGCTTGATGTTGTGCTCGTCTATGAACTTCGTCCAGTTGCTGATCTCGTCGATCAGCTTCTGCCGCAGCGTGTCGCCCGGCTCGTAGGCCGGATCAATGTCGAGCTTGGCCAGTCGCTGGCGCACGTTCTGGTCGGACATGACGGTCGACACCGCCTTGGCAAGCTTGGCCTTCACCGGCTCCGGAATGCCCGCGGGCCCGAAGATGCCCCACCAGAAGCGCAAGTCGACGGCGGCCGTCGCGATGCCGGCTTCCTTGAGCGACGGCACATTGGGCAGCGCCGGCGAGCGGCCCGGGCTGGTCACGGCGAGGCCCTTGATCTTGCCGGCCTCGACCAGCCCCTTGGCGACGGCGATCGAGGCCATGTTCATGTCGACGTGACCGGCGATCAGGTCGTTCATGGCCTGGCCGCCCCCCTTGTACGGGACGTGCACGGTCTCCATGCCGGCGCCCGCCTTCACCACCTCGAAGGTCAGGTGTGACACGCTGCCGATGCCGGCCGAGCCGTAGTTCAATTTCTGCGGCGTGCTGCGGGACAGCGCGACGAGTTCGGCCATGGAGTCGGCCTTGAGCTTAGGCGAGGCGGCAAGGACCAGCGGCGAGGTGGCGACGGCGGCAATCGCATCGTATTGCGTGACCGGGTCGAAGGCGGACTGGCTCTTCTTGTACAGCGCCTGACTGATGCCGAGCGCGTTCTCGGCGAGCAGCAGCGTGTAGCCGTCCGGATCGGACGACGCCACGTGGTTCCATGCCAGATAGCCATTGGCGCCGGGGCGGTTTTCCACCACGACCGACTGGCCGAGCGCCTCCTTCAAGTCCTGCGAGATCTGGCGCGCCAGCGTGTCGGTGGCGCCGCCCGGCACGAAGGCCACTACCAGGCGCACCGGCCGGTCGGGGTAATGCTGCGCCTGCGCCGATGGCGCCGCCAGAACGCAGGCCAGGATGGCCCAACGAAACATCTTCACGGCATGTCCTCCCTGATCATTTTTATTCGCGTCAGCCTATCGCAATCTCCTTGCGGCCGTCATGGCGAAACGCAGGCCCGAGCCCCTTGCTCCACCTCTCCCCGGCGGGGAGAGGTCGACGCGCGAAGCGCGCCGGGTGAGGGGGCAATGGCCTATCGAGAGTCATTCGCCCCCTCACCCCAACCCTCTCTCCGCTGGGGAGAGGGAGTGCGCCGAGTTTGCGGCCCTGTCACTTCATATGCGCCAGGAGCCAATCGGCGATGTAGTCGATGCCAAACTGCCGGTGATCGACCTGGCAGTGCTCGGCAGCGCCCTCCTCGGCGGTAAAAATCTTCAAATGCTTCTGCTTCGAGCCGACGCGTTCGTACAGCGTCCTGGCTTCCTGCAGCGGCACGATGCGGTCGTTCTCGCCGTGCACCACCAGGAACGGGCACGCGATGCGCTCGGCCGCGCCTTCCAGGGTGAATTTCTTCGCCCATTCCAGCGCGGTGTCATTGTCGGGCGCGCCGACCACCCAGCGGAACTGGAAGTTCGACGTGAAGCTCGTCTTCGTGTCCTTGGCGAGCCGTGCCTTGATGTCGGCCTGCCAGCCATGCAGGTCCCAGTGCATGGCGCCGAGCGCCACGCAGGCCCCATATCGCGGCTCGAATGCCGCGACGCGCGGGGCCTGGTAGCCGCCAAAGCTGTAGCCCATCACGGCGACGCGGCGCGGATCGACGTCCTGGCGCGAGACCACGTAGTCGTAAGCCGCGCGGCCCGGCACCTCGTAGTCGGGACGGCTGTGGATCTTGTGCCGGCGCAAGGTCTCCCCCTGGCCGGGCCCGTCGATTGCCAGTGTGTGCATGCCGCGCTTGGCGAACTCCAGCCCGGCGAAGATGACGCTCATCTCCTTGCAGTTGTCCATGCCGTCGAACAGCACCACCGTCGGGGCGCGGCCCCTGACGCCCGGGGCGCGCATGAAGTAGGCCGCCAGCGACTGGCCTTCGTACGGCACGTCGACGAATTCCACGTTGGGATGCAGGCGCTGCAACGCCGCGCGATAGCAGCGCAGCGCCTTGTCGTACATCGCCATCTTGTCCGGGCCGGGCGGAATGAAGCGCTCGGCGCTGTAGTAGTAGTTGCCGGCGCGCATGTAGTTGTTGCCGGCCGTAACCTGGCGCCCGTCGGCGGCGGCGGTGTCCGCCACCTTCGCGACCTTGTCGCCCATGGCGCTCCATTCCTCGCGCCAGGCGCGATCGGGATCGCCGTCGTGCTCGCGCGCCTTCAGACGCTGGATCACCAGATCGATCTCGCCCATGGCGGCCGCCGCCCACGGCACCATGCCCTTGACGATCTGCGTGGCATTGCTCCAGCGCAGATTGCCCGGAAAGGTCTCGACCCAGTTGCCGCACTTGTCGGCCGTCATGCCGGCTCCTGTCTGTTGAGGAGGAGTGTTCACGTGAGTTGCCGCCAAGCCCAGCGCGCGCCAGCAAAGAGCCGGCGATCGTCGTGCCGGCGTGCCAGCAACTGCAGGCCGATCGGCATTCCGGCGGGACCAGCAAAGACCGGCAGCGCGATGGCCGGAAGGTGCAGGACGGTCCACATCATGTACACCGGCGCGCCGGCAAAGGCCGGCCGTCCGAGCGGCGCTTCGCCGAAGGCTGCGGGCGCCAACAGCATGTCGTGGTCGTCCCACACGGCTTCGATCCGCTGGCGGCAGCTCGTCGCCACCGTCTGCATCTCGAGGTAGCGCTCGAGGCTGCACGACAGTCCATCGGCGATCCGGCCCTGGCGCAGCGTATCGCTGATCTCGTCCCAGTGGTGCTCGATCTCCCAGGTGAAGGTGCGCACGAACTCGAAGCTCGAGATCCAGCGGTGCGCCGCGTCGAGCAGCGCGAAATCGTCCGGAAGGCGCACGTCCGACACCGCAGCTCCTGCGGCGGCGAACCGCCGTGCCGCCGCTTCGACCAAGGCCTGCGTCGCCGGCTCGACCTGACCCCAGTTATGCGTGCGGCAAAACCCTATGCGAGGCGGGCGCGCCACGGCGACGACCGGCTCGGGCGGTACGCCCAGCAGCACGTCGCGGTAGAGCGCGATGTCTTCGATCGCGCGCGCCAGGATGCCGAGCGTGTCGAGCGATCCGGACGCCTCCATCACGCCGTGCATGCGGTGCTCGCCATGGGTCGGGCGATAGCCGAACACCCCGCAGAACGAGGCCGGCCGGATGGTCGAGCCGGTGGTCTGGGTGCCGAGCGCGATCGGCACCATGTGGTCGGCGACAGCGGCGGCCGACCCGCTGGAGGAGCCGCCCGGCGTGCGCGCCAGATCGTGCGGGTTGCGCGTCTTGCCGGGGTGGAGATTGGCAAACTCGGTGGTGACGGTCTTGCCCATGAGGATGCCGCCCGCCCGGCGGGTGAGCGCGACGCAGGCCGCATCGCGCCCGGCGCGGCGGCCGCGATGGATCGGCGTGCCCCACTCGGTCGGCAGGTCAAACGTGTCGATGATGTCCTTCACGCCGAACGGAACGCCCGCCAGCGGGCCGTGCGCGCCGGCGCGGTCGCAGGCGCGCGCCGTGGCCAGAACCTGCGCCGGATCGATGTGTGCAAAGGCCTGCACGGCGGCTTCGCGCGACGCGATGCGATCGAGGCAGGCTTGGGCGACGGCCTCGCAGGTGAGGCGGCCGGCGCGTACCACCGCGGCGATCTCGCTGGCCGTCAGAGCGTTGGCGGCAGTCTCGACCTTGGCGTCCACGGCGATCAATCCAGCTTGATGTTAAGGCGCCGGATCAGCGGCGCCCAGGTCTCGCCGGTGCGGCGGACGATTGCTGCAGTTTCCTCGGCCGTGATCGGGGTCGGGTCGAAGCCAATCTTGAGGAAGCGGTCTTTCATCGCCGGGTCGCCGACGATCTTTCGCAGCTCGGTGTTGAGCGCGCTCACGATCTCCTTCGGCGTCTCGCCGGGCGCGAACAGCATGAAGTGCACGCCGGCATCGAGGCCGGGAAGCCCCTGCTCCGCCGTGGTCGCCACGTCGGGCACCAGCGCCGAGCGGCGATCCTGCACCACGGCGAGCGCCTTGAGCTTGCCGTCCTGCAGCAGCGGATTGACCGTGCCGGCGGCAAAGCTGCCGAAGTCGACGCGCGCCGTGATCAGGTCGGTGGTGGCCTGCCCGCCGCCCTTGTACACGATATGGGTGAACTTGGCGCCGGTGCGCTGCGCGATCTCCTCGACCGCAAGGTGTTGCAGGAGCCCGTAACCCGCCGTGCTGAAGTTCAAGCCCTCGGGCTTGTCGCGGCTGAGCTGCGCCAGACCATTGACGTCGTTCGCTGCAACCGACGGCGCCGCGATCAGCAACGTGGGCGTGATGCCGATGCCCCCGACCGCGACGAGATCCTTGAGCGGATCGTAGTTCAGCCGGGTGAAGCTGTACGGAAAAGTGGCGATCACGGCGGCATTCACCAGGAGCGTGCAACCGTCGGGCTTGGAATTGATCACCGCCAGCGTGCCGATATTGCCGGTGGCGCCGGGCCTGGTCTCGATGATGACGCTGCGCTTGAGCAGCGCTTCCAGGCGCTCGCCCACCAGGCGCGCCGCTACGTCGGTGGCGCCGCCGGCCGGGTACGGCACGATCAGCTTGACCTGGGCACAATCCAGGTCCGCGGCCGGCGCAGAGCTCGCGCCGAGGCACAGGGCCGCCAGCAGTGCGTGAACCCGCATGGCATTTCCCCCTTTGAATCTTGCACCACAAGTGTGGTGAACTCGCGCGCGACCACGCTAGCAGGTTGGGATGGGACGGAGTCAACTGGATGAAACGCCGTAGGGTGGGCAAGGCGCGCAAGGCGCCGCGCATCAGCAAAATGATCCGCGCGATGCGCGCCATGCCCACGCGGTCTTTCTTGTGCAAAACCGCGCGCGTGGGCACGGCGCGATCGCAAATGCAGCATGCGTTGAAAGCGCGGCGTTCACGCGCCTTTGCCCACCCTACAGAGTTCAGGATGGCTGGCATGAGGAGCGCATGAACGAGCACCGGCACAAGGTCCGCGACGTCAGCGTGCGCGTGCGGCGGGACGGCAAGGGGCCACCGCTCGTCTACCTGCATGGTCCCGCCGGCCTGCCGGAGTGGACGCCGTTCTTCGTACAACTGGCGCAGGCGCACGAGGTCATGGTGCCGGAACATCCCGGCTTCGGCACGTCGGACAATCCGGCCTGGATCCGCAACGTCGGCGACGTGGCGATGTACTACCTCGACTTCCTCGACGGGCTGAACGCGCCGCGCGTCCACCTGGTGGGCCACGCGCTCGGTGGCTGGATCGCGGCCGAGGTGGCGGTGCGCAACGCGGCGCGGCTGGCCTCGCTCACGCTGATCGCGCCGGCCGGCCTGCGTCAGAAGGGCCTGCCGGCCGGGGACAATTTCATCTGGTCGCCCGAGGAGACGGTGCGCAACCTGTTTTACGACCAGTCGTTCGCCGAAAAGATGCTGGCGCACGTGCCGTCGGAAGAGGAAGCCGACCTGGCGCTGACCAACCGCTTCATGGCGGCCAAGCTCGGATGGGAGCCGCGCTGGTTCAACCCGGCGCTGGAACGCTGGCTGCACCGCATTCCGGTGCCGACGCTGGTGCTATGGGGTGCCGACGACAAGTTCCTGCCCAGTCAGTATGTCGAGCGCTGGCGTGCGCGCGTGCCCGACGTCACGGTCGAGATTCTTCCCCAGTGCGGACATCTGCCGCAGGTGGAAAGGGCCGACGCGACCGCAACCAGGATCGTTCGCTTTCTCAAAGGCAACGCGTCATGAAGTTCACGTTCTTCCATCTCATGCCGTATCGGCCGCTGGACATGGCGGCGCGCCACCGACACCGCGCCGGCTGGGTGGTGCTGCCGAACGAGCTCTACGATCCGAAGCGGGGCGCCGACGAGTACCAGTCCTATATCGACCAGCTCGTCTACGCGGAGGAGCTGGGCTTCGACATCATCGCGGTCAACGAGCATCACCAGACCGCCTACGGCCTGATGCCGGCGCCCAACCTGATCGCCAGCGCGCTCATCCAGCGCACCAGGCGGGCGAAGATCGCGATCCTCGGGCGCGCGCTGCCGCTGGTGAACAATCCAATCAACATCGCGGAAGAGTTCGCGATGCTCGACAACCTGTCGAAGGGCCGCATCATCACCGGCTTCGTGCGCGGCATCGGCAACGAGTACCACGCCACCGGCATCAACCCGTATTTCTCGCACGAGCGCTTCCAGGAGGCGCACGACCTGATCGTGGCGGCGTGGACCAGGCCGGGGCCATTCCCGTTCGAGGGCGAGCACTACAATCTGCGCTACGTGAACCTGTGGCCGCGGCCGTACCAGACGCCGCATCCGCCGATCTGGATTCCCTCCATGGGCTCGTCGGAGACGATCCGCTGGGCGGCGGCGCCCGAGCGCAAATACACGTTCCTGGTGACGTTCAGCGGCCGCGACCTGGTGGCGCGC
>DATFWC010000570.1:0-5053 GCA_035259885.1 Xanthobacteraceae bacterium | reverse complement strand
GCAGCTCACCGCCGAGAGCAAGCTCAACACCGACTTCGACTTCTTTTCCATGCTGCATCAGCTTGGGCGGCGCGCGGCGCGACGTTTTCTCGACGCGCATTTCGACGACATCGGGACGCGCAGTACGGTCGACCTCCGCGCCGAGGTGACGGCCGAGCGGGCATGACGCTTGTCCCGCACGCGGCGCAGCGCGCAAGCGGTGCACCGCAGATGCGGGACCCCGGTTTGCGGTGGCCGGAAACCGGGGTCCCGGGTCTGCAGCGCACCACTCCGTGGTGCGCTGCGCCCGGGACACGAGTACAATCCTGCCATGCCCGCTCCCCTTCTCACTGCCGAAGTCGGCCCGGCCCGGCTCGAAGTGCTGGTCGCCAACATCACGACGCTTAACGTCGACGCCATCGTCAACGCGGCGAACCACGCGCTGATCCGCGGCGGCGGCGTCGACGGCGCCATCCATGACGCCTCCGGACCCGAGCTCCAGGCCGAGTGCAGCACGCTCGGCGGCTGCGACACTGGCTCGGCGAAAATCACGCGCGGCTATCGACTGCCGGCCAAGCACGTGATCCATGCGGTCGGGCCGGTGTGGAACGGCGGCACGCGCAACGAGGAGGAGCTGCTCGCCTCCTGCTACCGCACGGCCCTGAAGCTCGCCGCCGAGCACAAGCTGGCGTCGATAGCCTTTCCCGCCATCTCTACCGGCGTCTACCGCTTTCCTGCCGATCTGGCGGCGCGCATCGCGGTCGGCACCGTGGCGTCGGAGATTTCCGCCTCACCCCGCGGCCTGCAGCGCGCCGTATTCTGCTGCTTCTCCAACGATTCGGCGCAGCATCACATGACGGCCTTTGCGGAACTCGGGCTTGCCTGACTCAGGCGAGCCGCCGGGCGTAAAAAAATCCGTGCGGCGCGTCGATTCCGCCGCCGGCTGGTCGTCGTGGCGGTACAGGCGGGATGCGGCGACGCCCATCCGGCGGCGAAAAGGGAGCGAATCAATGCGATTTATGATTCTGGTCAAAGCCTCGAAGGATTCCGAGGCGGGCGTCATGCCGTCGCAGGAGATGCTGACCGCGATGGCGGACTATCATGAACAGCTGGCCAAGGCCGGCGTGCTGCTCGACGGCAACGGGCTGCAGCCGAGCGCGAAGGGCTGGCGCATCGAATATTCCGGGGGCAAACGTACCGTGATCGACGGCCCCTTCACCGAGACCAAGGAGCTCATCGCCGGCTACACGATCATCCAGGTGAAGTCGCGGGAAGAAGCGCTGGAATGGGCGAAGCGCATGCCCAATCCGCACCTCGAGGATGGCACCATCGAAATCCGCCAGATGTTCGAGCTGGAAGATTTCGCCGCCGGCGAGGCCATCGACCGGTTTCGCCAGATGGGCATTGCGTCGGAGAAGTAGGCGCCGGCACGCGGCCCGGAGCAAAAAATTCCGGCCGGCGTGTCGACCTGCGGGCAACTCGCTCGTCCTGTCGGTGGAGCGAAGCCTCGCTTCAGTTCCCGTCAGACCAACCAGCCTCAACAGAAGGAGACGCGACAATGCGGTTCATGACCCTGGTCAAGTCGGCCGAAAAACTGCGTTCCAGCCCACCGCCACAAGAGCTCATCGAAGCCATCGGCAAGCTCGGGGAAGAAGCCACCAAGGCCGGAGCGATGGTCGATATGGGCGGGCTGATGCCGAGCACGGCCGGCGCGCGGGTGGTGCTCTCCGGCAACGGCAAGGTGACCGTGATCGATGGGCCTTTCACTGAGGCCAAGGAGGTGGTCGGCGGCTACGCCATATTCAATGTGAAATCGAAGGAGGAAGCGCTCGCGTGGTCCACCCGCTTCATGGACCTTCACAAGCAATACTGGAAGGGCTGGGAGGGCGAAATCGAGCTTCGACAAATGATGGACGGGCCGCCGAACGACTGCCAGCCGTGACGAGGCGGTTTGGGCCAGGCAGCCGCGGAACCGCGGGCTTGCACCTGCGCACTGACGATGGCCTGATCGGCAGTCATGACGGCTGCCGATGCCCACCGGCGCGCGCGCGCCACCATCGAGGCGATCTTCAGGATCGAGCAGGCACGGATCATCGCCGGGCTTACCCGGATCGTGCGCGACGTCGGCATCGCCGAGGAGCTGGCACAGGACGCACTTGTCGTCGCGCTCAAGGAGTGGCCGATCTCGGGCATCCCGGACAAGCCGGGCTCCTGGCTCATGGTCACGGCGAAACATCGCGCCATCGATCTCCTGCGGCGAAAAAAGCGGCTCGGGCGGAAGCTCGAGGAACTGGGTCACGAGATCGGCGACGCAGCCGTCATGCCGGATCTCGATGCGGCGCTCGACGACGAGGTCGGCGACGATCTCCTGCGGCTCATCTTCATCTCGTGTCATCCGATCCTGTCGCCCGAGGCGCGCGTCGCGCTCACGCTCCGCCTGCTCGGCGGCCTGACGACCGCCGAAATCGCCCGGGCGTTTCTCGTCGCGGAGCCGACGGTGCAGCAGCGCATCGTGCGCGCCAAGCGCACGCTGGCCGAGGCGCGCATCCCATTCGAGGTGCCGCGCGGGGACGAACTCGCAGCCCGCCTGTCATCGGTGCTCTCGGTCATCTACCTGATCTTCAACGAGGGCTATGCGGCGACCGCAGGCGACCACTGGATGCGGCCGCAGCTTTGCGACGAGGCGCTGCGTCTCGGCCGCGTCCTGGCCGGTCTTGCGCCGGATGAGCCGGAGGTGCATGGCCTCGTCGCCCTGATGGAGATCCAGGCTTCGCGCCTCGGCGCGCGCACCGGCCCTTCCGGCGAGCCGGTGCTTCTGCTCGATCAGAACCGCGCGCGCTGGGATCAGCTCCTTATCCGGCGCGGCCTGGCGGCGCTCGAACGCGCCGAGGCGCAGGCCGCGACCCTCCGGCAGCCGCTCGGTCCCTACGCCCTGCAGGCCGCCATCGCCGCCTGTCATGGGCGGGCGCGTGCGGCCGAGGAAACCGACTGGGCGCGCATCGTTGCGCTCTACGAGGCTCTGGCGGCGCTGGCACCCTCCCCGGTGGTCGAGCTCAATCGGGCGGTTGCGGTCGCCTTCGCGTTCGGTCCGGCGGCCGGCCTGGAGCTTGCAGATCGGCTGACGACGGAGCCGTCGCTCAAGGCCTACCATTTGCTCCCGAGCGTGCGCGGCGACCTTCTCGTCAAGCTCGGGCGACACGCCGAGGCGCGCGCCGAATTCGAGCGGGCGGCGGCCCTCACGCACAATGCACGGGAACGCGCGCTGCTGCTCGATCGCGCGGCCGCCTGTCGCGATGGCCCAGCCGCCGCGGCATCATGATGCTCATCGCCGCGCGGACATGCGGCCGCGCTCAGTGTTGCGCTGCCGAGTCCAATTGTGCCGCCATCATCTGCCGCGCATAGACCGCACACCCGGTGAGGCCGGGCGTGCGCTCCGTGATCACGAAGGTCGGGATGGTGGCGAGCAGGCGCTCGTAGGGACGATGCGCCTCGAAGGCGCGGCGGAATTCCTGAGCATCGATGAGCGGCGCAATGCCCTCGCCGACGCCGCCGGCGAGGTAGACGCGCGCCGCCTTGAACACCAGCGCCACGTCGCCGGCAAAGCGGCCGAGCAGGCGCACGAACATTTTTACGCTGGCGGCTGCCGCCGCGTCGCCGGCCGTGGCGCCCGCAATAATGGCTTCCGAGGCGACCGGCCCGGCCTCGGGATGCAGCGCGCGATGCAGCCGCATGAGGCCGGGCCCTGACAACACCATCTCGGCGCTGACCGGTCCCGTCATTGCTCGCAGGCGCGCGAATACCGGCTCCTCGTCCGCGTCGCACGGACCGAACGAGACGTGGCCGCCCTCGCTGGCGTGCACGCGCCAGGCTCCGTTCTCAGGAATCAAGGCGGCAACGCCGAGGCCGGTGCCCGGGCCGCAGGCCAGCCTGACGCCATCCTGGCATGCGGACGCCGGCCCGATGGCGCGCACCTGGTCGGGGGCAAGTCCGAGCAGTGCCCAGGCGACCGCGGCGAAATCGTTGATGGCGCAGAGTTGCGCAAATCCGAGCTGCCGCTTCAGCGCCTCGACGCGGAACTGCCAGGCGCAATTGGTGAGCGTGATCTCGTCGCCATCGACCGGCGCCGCCACCGCCAGCACGCCGGCGCGCGGCTGCACCTCCGCCTCGACGACATAGCGGCCGACGGCCGCCGCCAGATCCGGCACTTCCTTGTTGGCAAACCTGACGATGCGGTCGGGGCGACCGTCTGGCCCGATCACGGCAAAGCGGCAGGTCGTGCCGCCGATGTCGGCGATGAGCACTGTGGGTGTGGGTCGAGGCATTCGGGTCCCGCGTGCCGCAGCCGGTCCGCCAAGGTGGCCGCTGCCGGCGCGAAGTCAATTCCGCCACGGGCAGCGGGTTCGACTGTTCGGGCAGGAGCGAGCCGGTTGACGAAATAATAAGGCAGCTTATATTAAGCTCACTTCGGAGGCTGCCATGCAACCCGACTCTCGCCGCAGAGAATTCGCCTTTCTACTCAATGACGTAGCCCGCCTGCTGCGGACCTGTGCCGACCAGAAGGCGCGTCAGTTCGGCATGACGCGGGCCCAATGGGCGGTCCTGGCGCGGCTCCAGCGCTCGCAGGGGCTCAAGCAGGCCGAGCTGGCCGACATGCTCGACCTGCAGCCGATCACGCTCACGCGGCTGCTCGACCGGCTGAGCGCCAACGAGCTGATCGAGCGCCGTCCCGACCCCGACGACCGCCGCGCCAATCGCCTGTTCCTCACGCCGGCGGCGGGCCCGCTGATGGAGCGCCTCAACGCGCTCGGCGATGACCTGATGGGGTCGGTGCTCGACGACATCGACGACGATGCGGTGGATGCCACCGTGCAGATGCTCGGCCGCGCCAAGGAGAACCTGCGGCGGGCCATCCAGAAGAACACCGACATGACTTTGAGTGAAGCCCATGGCTAACCCGGCCCTGAAACTCGCACCTGACGTCAACGTGCCGCGCACCGAAGTGCCGGCACCGCCGTCGACGAAGCGGCCAAAGCGTCTCCGCTTCGTGCTCCTGGTCGTCGTGCCGCTGATCGCG
>DATFWC010000569.1:0-3723 GCA_035259885.1 Xanthobacteraceae bacterium | reverse complement strand
CACACTTGTCAATGTTTCCGCCCACAGCACTTTCGTCGCAGCGCTACAAGATTTGTTTCACTCGCATCCAATTCTTGAAGCGAAGCCCGACGGCCATTGAATGCCCCTATTGCGGCTCGTCGGCGTAGCGCCGAACCCGGTTCGCAAACGAAAGCCCTTCCGCTCGGCGCGGAAGGGCTTGGGTTCAGCGCTTGCCTCGCGCGATCGGACGCGCGTCAACTCCTCCGGTCGGATCTGCTGCGGTCGGGCTGGCGCATTCGCCTCGGACGAGCGAAGGCGGGGAGTGCCATCATGTTCTCCTTCACGCCACGCGCTTGCCGCGCCCCCAGCTTTTGAGCGAGGCCCAGATGCCGCGGTCGAGCCGGAACCGGTCGATCGGTGCCGAACTCGCCAGCGCCCGGATGCGGTAGAGACCTACCCCGGTCCACTGGAAACCGCATTTCTCCAGCACCCGGCGTGACGCCGGGTTGGTGACGCGGGCGCCGGCCTGGACCGCCTCATGCCCGAGCGTCGTAAAGGCGTGATCGATCACGGCGCGCGTCGCCTCGGTGGCGTAGCCGTTGCCCCAGTAGGGCGCGCCGATCCAGTAGCCGAGGTCGGGAGTTGGACCGTCGATCTGGACGAGTCCGCAGGCGCCGATCGGCTCGTCGTCGAGGGTGACCAGGAAGGCGAGCTCGTCGCGGCCGCGGTTGACCTGGGCAATGAAAGCTTCGGCATCGGCCAGCCGATAGGGATGCGGGATGCGCGTCGTGTTCTCGGCAATGCGCCGGTCGTTGGCGAGATGAGCAATTGCTTTGGCGTCCTCGAGGCGCGGCGCCCGCAACGTGAGCCGATCGGTCTCGAGGACGAGGGTACTGCTCTCGCGAAGAATCTCGGGAGAAATTTCCTCTACTAGTGTCATGACACGGGCTCCTCTTTGAAATGTCATGAGGGGGAGCCGGCATCCCGTCTCCCCCTCATTGAACCCGTTTGGGTCCGCCGGTTCGACTGGATGTCGGCGGACCTCATATGATCCACCGTCTTACTCGGCCGCAGCCTCCGTCATCGGGTTTACGGAAACGTAGGTGCGGCCCTTTGCTTTGGTTTTGAATTCGACGTGTCCATCAATCAGTGCGAACAGGGTGTGATCCTTGCCGATTCCGACATTGTGGCCGGCATGCCACTTGGTGCCGCGCTGGCGTACAAGAATATTGCCGGCGAGACAGCTCTCACCGCCATAAAGCTTCACGCCGAGCCGCCGGCCCGCCGAGTCGCGGCCGTTGCGCGATGATCCGCCTGCTTTCTTGTGTGCCATGCTCTTACCCTTCGTCTTTAGTCTGTAACCGATTCCCGTGACGAAATCATCTCCGAAATCCGCAACACTGCCAGAAGCGGACTTCAATCTTTTGTAAGATGGGGATTTCGCCTTGTTTTTCTACTTCTTGCGTCCCTTGCCGGCCGGTTTCTTGGCGGTCTTGGCCGTCGTCCTGGTGGTCCGCTTCTGGGCCTTCGGCCTGGCCGCGGGTTTCTTCGCCGCCGTCTTCTTCGCGGCGGCCCGCTTGCGCGGCGTGGCGGCCGGCTGTTCGGCCTCATCGCTCTCGGCTTCCGGCTCCGGCGCGCGCTGCGGCTTCGGCCTGGCCTCGGCCTGGGGCCGCGGCGAGGGTTTCCGCCCTTCGGTCAGGATCTCGGTGATGCGCACCACCGTGAATTCCTGGCGATGGCCGCGCTTGCGCCGCGAGTTCTTCCGGCGCCGCTTCTTGAACGCGATGATTTTTGCGCCTCGCCCCTGATCGATCACCTCGCCAGCCACGCTGGCGCCGCCCACCGTCGGATTGCCCAGTTGTACGCTGTCGCCGCCGAGCAGCAGGACCTCGCCGAACTCGATGATCTCGCCCGGCTCGCCCTTCACCTTGTCGATGGTGATGACGTCCTCGGCGGCGACCCGATATTGCTTTCCGCCGGTTTTGATGACCGCGAACATGTCTGCCTCGTGTTCGTTTCCGTGCTCGGATCCGGACCGGCTGTCTTCCGTCGATGTCGGGTGTCGCCGCCGCTGCCGTGCAGCCCAAAATCGCTCGAAAACGGGCCGCAAAAGCCCGCGCTGCGGCCCGCTTTATGGTGATCCTGCGGCGCCCTGTCAAGAAACGTGGTAGTGTCGGCCACGAGCACGGGAATGCTCGTGCTCAGGGGCGACCCGCCCGAGCACAGGCCCGAATGGACCGCGACAGTGACGGTTCCGAGGCTGCAGGGAGGAAACCATGACAAGGATGTTTGCACGCGTTGCGGCAGCGCTGGCGCTGCTGGCCTTCGCCATGCCGGGTCCGGCATCGGCGCAGCTCGACAAGAACCTGGTCGGCGCCTGGAACATTGTTTCCGTCACGTATCAGCAGGGCGACAAGACAACCGAGCCCTTTGGAAGCAACGTCAAGGGCACGCAGGTATTCACGCCGGACGGCCGCTTCGCCGTCGTGGTCACGCGCGGCGACCTCCCGAAAGTCACGTCCAACAATCGCGAGACGGCGACCGCCGAGGAGAGCGAGAAGATCGTTCATGGCAGCATCGGCTACTTCGGCAGCTACACGACCAATGCGGCCGACAACTCGGTCACGGTCAATATCGAGGCCGCCACGTTCCCGAACTGGGTGGGGACCTCGCAGAAGCGCACCTACACGATCACCGGCGACGAGATGAAGCTGTTCAATCCGACGGCGTCGGGCGGAGGCAGCGCCACGGTGGTTCTCAAGCGCGCGGGTGCGCGCGCGATGTGACGGCGCGCCGTCCGGTGGATCAGGCGCCGTGGCGCGGCCGCGCCTTTGCCGCAAGAAGGTTGTGCAGATGAGGCTCAGTCGTCTCGCGGCGGCCGCGTTTGCCCTTGCGGCCGCGCCGGCCCCGCTCGACGCGCACGCGCAGGATTATCCCAATCGCACCGTCACCATCGTGGCGCCGGCGGCGCCGGGCGGCTTGTACAGCCTGTTCGCGCGCCTGATTGGAATGCGGCTGGAGCAGAAGCTCGGAAGACCGTTCGTGGTGGAGAACCGGCCGGGCGCGAGCTCGGTCGTCGGCGCGGCTTACGTGGCGCGCGCCAATCCCGACGGCTACACGCTCATGGTGGCGACCAGCTCGACCATGGCGACCAACGTCACGCTGTTCAGGAACCTGCCATACGATCCGACCTCCGATCTCACACCGGTGGCGCTGATCGCCCGCGTGCCGGAAGTGCTCGTGGTCAATTCAGGCCTGCCGATCCAATCGGTCGCCGACATCGCAAAGCTCGCCAGAGCGACGCCGGGCGGGCTGAATTTCGGCTCGGCCGGGCCCGGCACCGCACAGCATCTCGGCGGCGAGATGCTCAAAGCCGCGCTCGGCGTGGAGCTGACGCATGTCCCGTACAAGGGCATGCAGCCGGCGATCAGCGATGTGGCCGGCGGCCACATTCCGATGACGTTTGCCCCGATCCCGATCGCGCTGCCGCTCATCCAGGCCGGCAAGCTGCGCCCGATCGGCCTGTCGATGGCGCAGCGCGTCGAGGCGCTGCCGGGCGTGCCGCCGCTCGCCGAAGTCGGCGTGAAAGACTTTGACGCCGCCTCGTGGTTCATGCTGGTTGCGCCCGGCCGCACGCCGCCGGAGATCGTCGAAAAACTTTTCGGCGAGCTGCGCGCCATGGCGGCCGACCAGGAGATGCGCAGCGAGTTCATCCGGCTCGGGCTGGTGCCGATCGAATCTCCCGCGCCGGACGAGCTCAAG
>DATFWC010000568.1:0-3636 GCA_035259885.1 Xanthobacteraceae bacterium | reverse complement strand
CACGCCGGCCGGCGACGACATCGCCGGGCACCGCCGCCGGATTGCAGATGCTTTGTCCGCTCGAGCGCCGCATCAGGTCGACGTGCAGGTGATCGTAGTGATAGACGTTGGACCCGGGGCCGAGCACGGTGGTGAACTGCTGGCAGGCAGCGGCGTGCACGTCGCGCAGGAAGCCGCGCTCCTCGGGCAGGCCGCGCCATCCGTCCTTCACCGTCACCTTGCGCCCGTCGGCGAGCGTGAACGCCGCGATGTCGAGGGCGTTGCCGAAGGCATGCTCGGAGATGTGCGCGTGCGGATTGCCGTTCATGCCGCGGCACGAATAGGCCGAGATCTGCCTGACCTCGACCACGGGCTGGCCGAACCAGCGTACCGCCGCCGGCTGCACCGAACTGGACATCCACTGGTCGAGCGCCGACACCATCGGACAGGCCAGCGTCGCCGGCGGCTGCACGGTGGCCGGACCGCTGGCGAGCGCGGGAGTCTGCGGACCGAGCGGCGGCAGCGGTTCAAAATTCCGCGCCGGCGCGCCGGAGCGCGGCGCACCGTATTGCGGCGTCTCATTGCGGGGCGCGCCGTAGGTACGCGGCGGCGGCGTGTAATACGGCTCGGGCGGCTGCGCGCGCGGCGGATCGTAGGTACCCTCGCGCGCCGAGTAGGGACGCGGCGCCGGTGACGACGGCGGCGGCAAAGTCGAACGCGTCACGCTTCCGGGGCGGGAATAGGTCGGCGTCGGAGGCGCGGCATCGGCAGCGTCGTCATCGTCCTCCATGCCGGGCGGCTTGAGCGAGATCGGCGCGCCGGGCTGACCCGGATATGGAGCTTGCGGCTGGGCCGCATAAGGCGGATAGGCAGCCTGCTGCTGCTGCGCTGGAGAGGGCGGCCGATATGGCTGCGAATAAGGATCCCGGCCGGACGCTTGCGGATAGCCATAGCCCGGCGCTGCCGGACGCGGGCCCGCCTGGGGGATCGACGGGATATCGGCCGGCGGGCGCAGATCGTCGGCAAAGCCGAGCACGGCGCTGTCGCCCAGCGCCGACACTTTCAGCGGGAAATCGGCGCCGCAGATGCCCGGACCGCTGATGGCGGGCAGTTGCGCCACCGCCGGCGTGATCTTGACCTGTCCCGATTGGAGGCAGGCCACTTCGGCGTCATGCCGCCACGGTTCGCGCTGCTGCATGAACCAACCGCCGCCGCAGCCGGCGAGCGCCGGAACGGACACCGAGCCGACGATATACAACCAGGCTCTACGCGACATGCGCCGACAATCGGCGCATTGGTTTAACGATCGATCAATAATAGCGGCCGGTAAAAACTCTCATTCCTAGGGTAAATGCCGGGTTACTGGCGCGCGACCGCACAGAAGCATGACGTGCCATCCGCGAATCCGGCTCGCGCTGTCGCCGCGCAAACCTCGGGCATGGCGGCCGATCTGCGCCGCTCTTTCGGGATACAATCGATACATTCGATGCCGCGTGCGACATAACCGGCCGCTATGCAAAAACATTTTTGTCGCATGTGAAACGGTTCACGCACAACTGCACGCCAATTATTACAATTGCTGCAACGAGAGCGCGTCACGCGCTCAACGGGGAGAGTGTCATGAAATTCCTGGCCACGTTGATCCTGGCAGTCACGGTTGCCTCCACCGCCGCACAGACCTTCACCACCGGACGCGACAGCGCCGCGACCGACGAAAACATTGTTCTTGCCCAGCGCTTCTGTCCGAACAAGCGGTGCTGATTGCAACTTCGGCGGCGGGAGCTTTGCCATGTGGGCGACACTGCAACAGGAATCCTTTCTGGTCGGGGCCGCGCTCGTTCTGATCTACCAGGCGGCCAAGTTCGGTCAGCTCAAATCGGACGACCCGATCGCGAGCCGATACATGACGCTGCTGCCTGGCGCCCAGGTGCGCGATTTCGCCGGACCGTATGCCTACCACGTGGCGTTCACGGCCTTTCTTGGCGTGAGCTTCGTCGTCTATTTCCTGGTCTGCCAGATCTCGCCCGACATCCTGAAGGGCGTCGTGAAGCTCCTTGTCGGCAATGAGCAGGCGCTGCAGGCGCTCGATGGAATTCCGTATCCATTGTATGTGGCCGCGCTGTTCATGGGGCTGACCCAGCCGGTGATTCCGCTGCTGTCGCGCCTCGGAGAGGCGCAACGAAACTTTTTTCATGAGCGGATCGAGGTGCCGCGACGCATCATCGATCTGTCGGAGGGCCTCACGACGGCGATCGAGACGCGCAGCGGTGCGGACAAGAAGCAGGCGGCAAACGAGGTGCGCCGTCTCGTCGGCGGCAAGTTTCTCCTCGACCTGCAGGGCTACGGCGACGTCGCGTTCTACAAACTGCAGCTCGAAAAACTCGAACTGAACAATGGCACGCTCGAGCAGACGCTCAAGCAAAGCTCGCTCAAGGACTTGAACAGCCTGATCGAGCGACTCGTCCTCTACGCGCTGGTCGCCGTGATGCGGCGCTCAGGCCCGAAGGCGCTGACCAAGCTGGCCAGATATCTCGATGCTCCCGATGTGGCCAGCCGGCCCGCCGGTTTCGGCTATCTTTGCGCCAGCTTCATCGGCAGCAGCGTCGTGTTCTGCCTCGGCCTCCTGATCATCGGGCATGCGCTGGCGGCGAGTAACGGGGTGGTCGCGGGCCTGTTCCACAGGACCGCCGACAACAATCTCTGGCCCATGGACCTCGCCAACGTCGGACAGGAATTCTGGGCGATGGTGCCGCCGATCTTCGTGTGCCTGATCGTCGCCATTTCTCTGCTCGTGCCGCAGGACCAGGCGCCGAACCGTCACGCCGCACCGGAGGCTGGTGCATCGCTGATGACCGAGTTCGTCAATTTTTTCCGCTCCAGCGCGTCCGTGCTCGGCCTCTGCATCGTCATCTCGCTGCTGATCAAATTCGGCCAGCTGTTCGTCGAATATGGTGGCGACCTGCCCGTTGAGGCGCGCACGCCTATCCGCCTGTTCCTTCCCGTGGTCCAGTCGTTCGTCCCGGTCTCCGTGTGCCTGTTCACGACGTGGTATCTCGTATCCTCCCGGGATTCCTCACGGCGCGGGTTGTCGTTTTCCGCCACTGTGCTGGCGGTCGCGGTGTCGACCGGCCTGATCGGTCTCCTGTACGACCTGACGTTCATGCCGGAGTACCTGCGTGTCCGCCCCGAGGACGCGCCGGGTGACGAGCACATCCTGTTCAGCGTGGTTGCCAACGCCCTCGTGTCGGTGTGCGCGTTTGCATCGGTGGCGCTGTTCTTCAAGGCGCGCACGACCCTAGCCCAGGCGACGCAGGCGCATCATGAGCCGAGCGGCGCGGCGCCCGCAGCGCCCGCAGCGTCCGAAACGCCAGTGCAGTGATCCACGCCCGGCAGGCGGCCGTCCTTGCCGCGCTTGCGGCATCTCGGGTGTGGCGCGACCGCTAGTCGGGTTGCGCGCGCTTGTGGGCCTTGAGCGCGGCCAGCCGCCGGTCACGCCAGCGCATGCGCGTCGCGATCCGATCGCGTGTCGGGGTCTCGCCCCATTCCGCCAGGATGCGCTCGAGGTTTTGGCCGGCATAGATCTCCGGCCTGGCGGCGCTCAGGCGTGCGAGACTTTCGCCATAGCGGCGGCAGTAATCCGGAATGCCGCCCGGCGCG
>DATFWC010000567.1:0-4776 GCA_035259885.1 Xanthobacteraceae bacterium | reverse complement strand
CAAATTCGAGTTCGTGATCAACCTCAACACCGCCAAAGCATTCGGCCTCAGCTTTCCGCCAGGGCTGCTCGCCATCGCCGACGAGGTGATCGAATGAAGCGGCGCGAGTTCATCACGCTGCTCGGCGGTGGCCGCTCGGCGCGCGCGCACAGCAGCCGGCGAGGGCATCCGAACTCCCAATTTGAGCCGTTACGATGCCGCCTCAGGAGGCGAGGGGCGGGCGGCAATGAGGCGACGTGATTTCATTGACATCTGGGGGTGCGGTGGCAACTTGCAGTAGACGGCATCCATCCCTATTCGGGCTTCCGAGCGATCCAGAAAATCGCTACCATTCACGCTAGTTCTTAAGGCATTTGGAAATCTCAGCGGAGAGGACTGCGATGAACAAGGCGAAGACAATCATCGTCACCGCACTGGCGCTCGCATCGCTCGGCGTGACGTCCGACGTCGACGCACAGCAGCAGCCGGCGCAACAGGCGGCGCCACAACTGCCGCAAGCGCCGAACATGACGTTTTTTGTGACCAGCGTGGGGCCCGGCAAGGGCGCCGATCTCGGCGGCCTTGAAGGTGCCGACCAGTATTGTCAGCAATTGGCGCAGCGTCATGGCGCGGGAGGAAGAACCTGGCGCGCCTATCTGAGCACCCAGGCTGCCGACGGAAAGCCGGCCGTCAATGCGCGTGACCGCATTGGCAATGGTCCGTGGCAGAATTTCAAGGGCGAAATCGTCGCTCAAACCGTCGACGATCTGCACAGCGACAATAACAAGCTTGGCATGAACACGTCGCTGACCGAGCGGGGCCAGATCATTCCTGGCGTGGGCTTTGCACCGAACCGTCACGACGTCCTGACCGGCTCAACCCCGGAAGGTCGCGCTTTTCCGGCCGGTGACGATCGCACCTGTCGCAACTGGACGAGCAGCACCCAGGGCGCAGCCATGGTTGGCCATATCGACCGCAAAGGATTGCGCGACGATGCGGCGTCGCGGTCGTGGAATTCATCTCATCCCTCGCGCGGGCCCGATGGCGGCTGTAGCCAAGCCGACTTGCGCAGCACCGGCGGCGACGGGCTGTTCTATTGCTTCGCCGCCCAGTAAGGCGACCCCCCTGGTGCCGTTCCGACGCTCCGTCGCTTGGCACGCCAGCGAGCGGCGGGGCATCACGATCCCAGACAAGCTGCTGATCGCCGCCGACGAGGTGATCGAATGAGCAGCCGGCGCGAGTTCATCACATTGCTCGGTGGCGCGGCGGCGTGGCCGCTCGCGGCGCGCGCGCAGCAGCCAGGGCGGATATACCGGGACGCCGGCATCTGCGAGGGCACACGATGATCACGAAATTCGATAGCTCCTATTACGGCACAGTCGACATGGAGAATCTGGGGTACGCCGGCACCCCGATCAACGAGCGCCGCTATTCGCAAGCGGAATTGGGCGGCGCGCTGCACAAGGTCGTCGAGTACGCCAAGTGCATGGATGAGCGCGGCTACGACACGTTCTGGATGGCCGAGCACCATTTCCAGCCGGAAGGCACGGAGCTGATCCCGAATCTGCTGATGATGGCGATGCACTTGTGCGGGGTGACGAAGAACCTGCGCATTGGCTGCGGCTTCAACGTCGTGCCAATGTGGCACCCGCTGCGCCTCGCGGAAGACTACGCGATGGCCGACATCCTGACTGGTGGCCGCGTGATCTTCGGCGTCGCGCGCGGCTATCACACCCGCGAGGTCGAGACGTTCGGCGCGCCGCTGCGCGACCAGAAGGCCAACCGCGAATTGTTCGAGGAAGGCGTTGATATCCTGTTCAAGGCGTTCGAGGGCAAACCGTTCTCGCACAAGGGCAAGTACTATACGATCCCGCCGGAGGTGCCGTATCGCGGCTATACGCTCAAGGAGATCACGCTGGTGCCGGCACCGGAGCGCCTGCCGGTCGAATGCTGGCAGCCGATCCAGAGCGGCTCGGAGCGGGCCTTCGACTTCATGGCCAAGCACGGCATCTGCGGCATCATCGGCGGCGGCTCTGCCGAGGGCGGCGCCGTCGAGCGGCACATGATCGGCTTCCAGGCCGCCTATGCGCGCCGCGGCATCGAGCTTGAGCTCGGCGAGCGGCTTGCGCTGGGCTTCCAGTTTCACATCGCGAAGAGCCGCGAAGACGGCATGAGCGAGGCGGCCAAACACTACGAGGAGAACATGAAGATGTTTGGCGAGTTGCGCCTCGTGCGGGCGCTGACCGACGAGCAGATCGCCGCGATGCGCGATCCACGGCTCGCCGCCACGACGAAATTGCCGCGCGTCGAGGACGCGGTGAAGGCCGGCGGCTTCCTGACCGGTACGCCCGCCGACATCATCGAGCAATTGAAGGCCGTCGAAAAACGCTATCCGGGCGTCGACCGGGTGGTGTGCGCCACGCCGCTGGGGACCCCCCTCGAGGTCCAGCTGGAAGACCTGGATCGATTCGCGAAGGAGGTCATGCCCGCCTTCCGCCCGGCCAAGATCGCCGCAGCGGCGGAGTAGTACAGCGCAGGCGGCGCGCCCGCGAATGGCTGCCGTGTCGATCGCGACGTTCTTGCCACGCTCGACCGCCGTCGGTCACGGTGTGATCGGCGAGACGCGCATTTGATCGTAGTATCGTGGCGCCGGCTAGCTTTTAATAACCCCGTTCCCAATCGATGACATTCCGGAGCGGCCCGCCCTCGAGATAGGCGCGCAGATTGTCGCAGAAGAGATTGATGGCGCCATGACGGTCCTGATCACTGGCAGACGAGATATGCGGCGTGATCAGTACCCTGGGATCGGACCAGAGCCGTAACATCGGCGTGTGCTCGAATTCGCCGACATAAACATCGAGCGCTGCGCCGCGCAAATGATCGCGCTGAAGCGCGTCGGCGAGGGCCTCCTCGTCGACGATCTCACCTCGGGCGACGTTGATGAGCACGCCCCCCGCCTTCATCGCAGCAAAGCGGTCCTTGTCGAAGAGACGGGTCGTCTCCGGTGTCCATTGGCAGCAGATCACCACGAAATCGCTCTCCGGCAAGAACCGATCGAGATCCCCGGCGCCGCCAAGCTCGCTGAATCCCGGTGGCAGGGGCCGGTCTGGGTGCGGGTGGCGGCGGGTGCCGACGACCCGCATGCCGAGGGCGGCGCAGAGTTTACCGACATCGAGCCCGATTCCGCCGGCGCCCACGACGCACGCAGTCTTACCTTCCAATAGAAGCGGTCGATATGCGCGATGGTCGAACACGCCCGCGCCCCGATCGACCGCGGCGCGGTGGAGGCCCTTGGCAAAGTGCAAAATACCGGCCACCGCGTATTCCGCCATCGCCAGCGTATTGCCCGAACCTCGTGAGGTTGTCACCACCACGCGGCTGCCCCATAGATCGCCCGCGAGCAGATTGCTGGCGCCCGCGGGGCGCTGATGAAACCATTTCAACCTCGGTGCCCTAGCGCGCAGATCGAGCGGAAATGGCCAGCCACCAAGGATTACTTCAGCTTCGGCGAGGAGGCGATCGCGTTCCTCGCGGGTCCCCGAGCCCGCGGCGCCTGGTGCCAAGTAGCGTGTCGTGGTGAAGGCAGGCCACGTTTCGCGAATTTCCCCGTCATACCAGCCCCCGGCGTCGGTCAATTCGATCGCCGGATCGACTGCCTCAATCTTCGCTCGATCTTCGGCGCTGATGTGCTGAATACTCAGGACGTTGATCCTTTGCATGGACGCTTTCCCGAACCACTCACTTGGAACAAGCGAATCATGGTGCATCGTCGCCAGATTTGCTAGCTGCAGGCCGGCAGACGTTTGTTAGAATAATACCAGGCGATCGCGATCTCAGGCGCCATCGGTGTCATAATCAATCCGACTGTGAGCACTTTGAGTTTGCCGCGTGAAATGGGGTGCCCAGATGCCAGGAGAAGCACAGCCGAATTCTGTCACTGAGAATACGGCAAGCCCGCTCGACCTGTCGCGCCGCGATTTTGTTGCGACCGCCTCGGCCGCTGCCGGTGGATTTGCGCTCGCGCCACGCTCCGCGCGCGCCGCGACTGTCGGCACCGATATTGCGAATCTGCCGCCCTACGGCAACGGCACGCTGCCGCCGGGCATCCGGTCACGCCCAATCGCCAACGTCAATGGCTTGACGGTGCACATATTGGAAGCTGGCTATGAGGTTCCAGGCCGACCCGCCGTGCTGCTGCTGCATGGCTTCCCGGAACTCGCCTACAGCTGGCGCAAGGTGATGCTGCCGATTGCGGCGGCGGAATATCATGTGATCGCCCCCGATCAGCGGGGCTATGGCCGCACCATTGGCTGGGACGACTCCTACGACGCCGATCCCGATCCCTTCCGCATCCTCAACATGGTCCGCGATGCCATGGGACTCGTGTTCGCGCTCGGCTATCGCGAGGTGGCGGGCGTGGTTGGGCACGATGCTGGCTCGCCGGTCGCGGCGTGGAGCGCGCTCATCCGGCCGGATGTATTTCGATCGGTGACGATGATGAGTTCGCCGTTCGCGGGCGTCCCGAGCCTGCCGTTCAACACCGCGAACGGTGCCCCGCTGCCGCGTCCGGCTCAAACCGATGACGAACTCGACGCCGAACTCGCGAAGCTCAGCCCGCCGCGCAAATATTACCAGAACTATCAGCGAACCCGCGGCGCCAACGACGACATGCTGCACGCGCCGCAAGGTCTTCACGCCTTCTTCCGTGCCTACTATCACTACAAAAGCGCCGATTGGAAAGGTAACAAGCCGCATCCCCTCAAGGCCCGGACCGCCGCGGAGATGGCCAAAATCCCA
>DATFWC010000566.1:0-19195 GCA_035259885.1 Xanthobacteraceae bacterium | reverse complement strand
GAGATCGATCGAGCCCTTGTTGGCCGGCAGGCCGAGGTCGCTGCTCTTGAGGAAGAACTGCACGCCGTAGTTCAGGTTGTTGTTGAGCACGACCTCGGCAATCGTTGCATCGATCGCGACCTGGAGCTGCGGCCGGTCGAGTTGGCGCAGCGTGCGTTCGATGATGCGGTAGTTTTCCTGGTTGGCGTAGATCAGCAGCGCGTTGTTGCTGACGTCGGCGGTGATACGCACGCCGGGCAGGATCGCGTTCGTCGCCCCGGCGCCGCCCAGGCCGAGGCCACCGCCGCCGCCCAGCCCCGACGTGCCGGCCGGCGTTCCCAGGGAAGCCTGCGACGACGAGGATGAAGAGGGATTGGTGAAGCCGCTGCCGAAGCCGCCTCCCGGCGTGCCGGATGACGTACCGCTGGCGCCACCGAGGCCACCGGCCGCGGCCAGCTGCTGACGGCCGCTGAAGGTGCTGGACAGCCCGCCCTGGCTCGCGCCCAGCCCGCCGCCGCCACTGCCGCCGAGGCCGCCGCCCGACGACACCGCCGTGGTGCCGGAGCCGGGGGCCAGCTGGTTGCTCGGCGAATCAAACGTGCCGCCGCCGCCGCGGCCGACGAACATGTCGTTGAGCAGCACGGCAATCTGCTTAGCGTCGCCATAGCGCACGCGATAGACGCGCACGCCGGTGGCGGCGGTGTCGGACGTGTCGAGCCGCGTGATCCAGGTCGAGGCGGTGCGCAGCATCTCGGGCTTGCGGGTGACCACCAGGATGGCGTTCTGCCGCGCGATCGGCTGGAACTTGACCAGGTTCTGGCTCAGGCCGCCCTCGCCCGAATCCATGATCTTCTCAAGCTCGGCGATGACCGGTTCGGGCGTCGAGTTGCGCACCGGGTAGATGCCGACCGATTGGCCGCGCATCCAGTCCTGGTCGAAGGTGAGCACGGTATCGAGCGCGGCCCGCCGCTCCGATCCGTTGCCCTGCACAACGATGAGGTTGCGCGACGGATCGGCGCGGACCATGCCGGGCTTGGTGGCGAAGCTGTCGAGCAGCTTCATCACGGTCGGGGCCGAGACGTGCTGCAGCGGAACCACCGAGATGCCGTAGCCGGCCTCGGGGTTTCCGGCGCTGTCGACCGAGCCGGTGCCAACCGCCTCGGCGGCCGGGATGAGGCGGTAGCCGCGCGCGTCCCGCACCAGCACCACGTTGCTTACGCGCAGGGCGTTTTCCAGGACGAACAGGATGTCGCTCTTCGGCACCGGCCGGCCGGACGCCAGGCTCACGGTGCCCTGGACGCGCGGATCGATGGTATAGCCGACGCCCATGATGTCGCTGAGAACCACCTTGGCGACCGTGGTCACCGGCGTATTCTCGAAGTTGAGCTCGTAGGCTTCGCCGCTGGCCGACCTCTGCGCCGGGGTCACCGGCTGCGGCTCGGCACCATAGACGCTGGTGGCCCGCGTCCCCTCGCCGCCGCCCGACGCGACCGGCTCGGTCCCCTGCGGGAAGCGCGGCTGGAGGTCGACCGCGCGCACCTTGTCGAACACGTCGCCGACGCGGTCCGGTCCGGTATTGATCGTGCAGGCGGCGATGGTGGCAGCCACCATGCCGGCAGCTACGGTAGCCGCGCCCCGTATCGAGCCAAGACCGCGCAGGCTTCTGCCCATCAGCCATCCCCTCCAGCCGCCTTTATGGTCGGCCGCCGCGGCCAAATTAAGGTGTCAGCAAACAAATTAAGGTGTCAGCAAATTGCCAGAATTCACGCGTTATGGTAGGCCTAACGGGCTTCGTCGACAAGAAAAATTCCGATGGGAGGGGGGCTGCCGTCCAGTTCCTTCCCGCTGAAGTGGACGCTTCAATGACCACCGATATTGTGGACGAATTCGCGAGATACTTGCTCGCCAAGTATAGAATCCCGGCAGATTTGGCGCCTAAGCTTGGTTCTTCCAAGGGCGGTCAAGGAGAGACGAAGCTCCGCGACCTGTGGGACATGGTCGAACTGTCGGCCAACGATTTCGCCGACGAGGTGGCGCGATTCTACGAGTTGCCGCGCCTGAGCCTGCCCGAGCTGGTGGCGGCGCAACCTGCGGTTGCGCAGTTCTCGCGTCGTTTTCTGCGCGAGACCATAGTCTTCCCCTATGCGACGGCCGGCGGCGGTTTCCGGCTCGCGGTGGCGGATCCCAGCGATGAAGCCGCCATCCGCGCCGCCGAGATCGTGCTGGGCGGGCCCGTCGGCGTCGATATCGCGTCGTTCGAGGACATTGGAACCGTCCTGTCGGAACGAATCGGCGAGGACGAGCTCGCCGCCGCCGAGGGCGACGGCGGCGCGGTAGCACATGCCGACGACGACATCGAAAGCCTGCGCGATCTCGCCAGCGGTGCACCGGTCGTGCGCGGCGTGAACGATCTCCTGGAAAAGGCGGTGGAGCTGCGCGCGACCGACATCCACATCGAGCCGTTCCGCAACGGCCTCACGGTGCGCATGCGCGTCGACGGGCTGTTGCGGGCGGTACCGGCACCGCCCGGCGCCCTGCCGCAGGCGGTGATCTCGCGCATCAAGATTCTCGCCGGCCTCAATATCGCCGAGCGGCGCCTGCCGCAGGACGGCGCGGCGCGCATCCGTGTCGCCCGCTCGGAGATCGACGTCCGCGTCGCCACCATCCCGACGCAGCACGGCGAATCGTCCGTGATCCGCCTGCTGCCCAAGGATCGCGGCCTGCTCGAAATCAGCAAGCTCGGGTTTTCGCGCCCCGACGAGGAAAAGATCACCAGGCTGCTGGCGCTGCCGCATGGCATGATCGTCATTACCGGGCCGACCGGCAGCGGCAAGACCACGACACTGGCCACGATGCTGTCGATCCTCAACGAGACCACGCGCAAGATCCTCACCGTCGAGGATCCGGTGGAATACGAGATCCAGGGGGTGAACCAGACGCAGGTGAAGCCGCTGATCGGGCTCACCTTCGCGGCGGCGATGCGGTCGTTCCTGCGCCACGACCCGGATGTCATCATGGTCGGCGAGGTGCGCGACGCCGAGACCGCGCACATCGCCATCCACGCGGCGTTGACCGGCCACCTCGTGCTCACCACGCTGCATACCGAAACCGCCGCCGGCGCCGTGCCGCGCCTGCTCGATCTCGGCGCCGAAAGCTTCCTGCTGCAATCGACCCTGCGCTCCATGATGGCGCAGCGCCTGGTGCGCATCCTGTGCGACCGCTGCAAGATCGAGCGGCGACTGACCAGTGTCGACCTCACCAAGGATCCGCGCTATGCCATGCTCGGCCTGGGCGTCGGCGAATCCGTGCACGAGCCGCGCGGCTGCGAACGCTGCGGCGGCACCGGCTATCGCGGCCGCACCGGCGTGTTCGAGATCATCGAGACCACCGAGCCGGTGCGCAAGCTGATCACTCCGAATACGAACTCCGGCACGATCGACCGCGCCGCCCGCGACACCGGCGTGGTGAGCATGATCGAGGACGCCGTCGCCAAGTGCCGCGCGGGCGTGACTTCGGCCGCCGAAGTCCTCCGCGTCACGACCGTGTGGTGAGATAGGTGCCGAACTTTCGTTACCGGGCCCTGACCCAGGGCGGGGAAGTGGTGAGCGGCTCGCTGGCGGCGCCGACCGCGGCCGAGGTGGCGCGCCGCATCGAGTATCTCGGGCTGGTTCCGATCGACACTGTGGTCGAGCACGGAACGGCGGGCGGCGGAAGCTTCGGCTTCAATTTCGGACGCCAGCCGCGATCCGAGGACGTGACCGTGTTCACCCTCGACCTGGCGCTGTTGCTGAAGGCCGGCGCGAGGCTCGACGACGGGCTGGAACTGCTCGCCTCCGACATTGACATCGGCCGCTTGCGCCCGATCGTCGGCAAGATCAGGGGAAGCGTAATGTCGGGCGAGAGCTTTGCCGACGCGCTGGCGCATCATCCGAGCGTGTTCCCGCCGATGTATGTCGCCCTGGTGCGGGTGGGCGAGGCATCGGGCGCGCTCGACCACATCCTGGAAGTGCTGGCCAACGAGCGTTCGCGCGCCGAGGCGCTGCGCCGCAAGCTGGTGGACGCGCTGCGCTACCCGGCCTTCGTGTTCTTCGCCGCCGTGTGCGTGCTGTTCTTCTTCCTCATGTTCGTGCTGCCGCAATTCGCCGTGGTGCTGCGCGACTTCGGCGCCAAGCTCGACCCGATGGTGGTCGGCTTCCTCGGCCTGTCCGACTTCATGCACGACAACAAGGACATCATCCTCGCCTGCTCCGCCGGGGTGCTGATCGGCGGCTGGCTGCTGCTGCGCCGGCCGGGGGTGCGCGTCGCCCTGATCACGCAGATGGCGCGGCTGCCGCTCATTCGCGCGGTCGTGACCTTCCACCGCACCGCCCTGTTCAGCCGCAATCTCGGCGTCCTGCTCGGCGCCGCCGTGCCGCTCACCACGACGCTGCGCATCCTGGTCGACATGATGGCGACCACCAGCAATCCGGCGATCTGGACCAAGGCGGTCGAGCGGGTGAGACACGGCGGCAAGCTCTCCGACGCGCTCGGCGACACCGCCGTACTACCGCCCATGGCGGTGCGAATGCTACGCTTGGGCGAGGAGACGGGACAACTGCCGATGCTGGCCGGACGTGTGGCCGAATTCTACGAGGCGAAGCTGCACCGCAGCCTCGACCGCGTGGTCGGCATCGCCGGACCGGCAGCGATCATCACCATCAGTATCGTGGTTGGAGGCCTGATCGTATCGGTCATGACCTCGTTGTTGTCGGTCAGTCAGATCGTGGGATGAGAGGGGATTTGAGCGTCATGAACACAGCTGCGGCAAGCATCCGGCACAGCCGCCGCCGGCGCTCGGCGCATCGCGGCGAGCGCGGCTTTACCCTGGTCGAGATCCTGGTTGTCATCACGATCATCGGCCTGATCATGGGCCTCGTCGGCCCGCGCGTTCTCAACTACCTGACCGAGTCGAAGGCCAAGGCGGCCAAGATCCAGATCGAAAGCTTCTCCAGCGCGCTCGATCTGTACTTCCTCGACAACGGCCGATACCCGAACAGCTCGGAAGGGCTCGGCGCGCTGGTGCAGCGTCCCGGCAGCCTGACGTCGTGGAACGGCCCGTACCTGAAAGGTGCGACCGTCCCCAACGATCCCTGGGGCAACTCCTATGTCTACCGCTCGCCGGGACAGCATGGGACCAACTTCGACATCGTTTCCTACGGCGCGGACGGTCAGGAAGGTGGAACCGGATCGGCATCCGATATCGTCAGCTGGGCGCGCTGACCGCACCGCCGGGGAGGCCGGCTTCACCCTCCTCGAGATCGTGTGCATCGTCGCCCTCCTGGCGATCCTGGCAGCGATCCTGCTGCCGGCGTTCCCGCGCGGCACGTCGCGCGCGCGGCTGGAATCCTACGCCGTGGAGGCGGCGGCGCTGCTCAAGGCCGACCGCAACGCCGCGCTGCGCCGGCGCGTTCAGGTGGCGACGGAGATCAACGCACCGGCGCGAACGATCCGTTCCGGCGCCACCGGCCGAACCCTGCGCGTGCCGGACGACGTCGGATTCGACGCGGTGCTGGCGGCCCGCTGCAATCAGCGGGCGGCCGGCACGACCATTCGCTTCTTCCCGAGCGGCATGTCCTGCGGCGGCGTGATCGCGCTGACCCGCCTGGGAACCGGGTACGAGATCCGCGTGAACTGGTTGACGGGAGGGATCGAACTTGCCCCGCTCAGCCCGAGCTAGCCGTCGCCGCGGCACCGCCGGGTTCACCCTCATCGAGGTGGTGATCGCGCTTGCCGTCATCGCGGTGGCCCTCGCCGCGATCGGCTCGGTGATCGCCACGACCGTTCGCGGCGCTCGCTCGATCGACACCAAGCTCATGCTGATCGAGACCGCGCGGGCGATCGAGACCGCGCTGCCCGATCGCGAGACGTTCAAGCCCGGCAACTTTTCCGGCGAGATGAGCGGCCATCGCTGGCGCGTCGACGTGCTGCCGTTCACTTTCACCAATGTCGATCCACGGCTTCCCACGCCGTGGGTGCCGCTGACGGTAGTCGTCAGGATTCAGTCGCCCAACGGGCCGGTCCTGCAGGTGAACACGGTGCGTTTGCGCCGCCGGGAGGGCGGATGAGCGGCAAATCGAGACGCGGGCGCGCGGGCTTCACGCTGATGGAAGTCCTCATGGCCACTGCGCTGATGGGGGCGATCCTAGCCGCGCTGGCAACCATCACGGCGCAGTGGCTGCCCAACTGGAACCGCGGCTTCACGCGCGTGCAGCGCAACGAACAGCTGGCGCTCGGGTTGGAGCGCGTCATCGCCGACCTCGCCGCCGCCGAGTTCGTCACGATCGGCCGCGCCACACAGGTGCCCTTGTTCGACGGCGCGGAACTGTCGGTGACCTTCGTGCGCACCGCCGTTGGCCCGAACGCGCGCCCAGGCCTGGACGTTGTGCGCATGGCGGAGACCGGCAGCGACCGTGGACCGGTCCTGGTCAGGTCGCACACGCCGTTTGTCCCGGTGGTCGAGGGCGTCAACGATCGCATGGCCCCCAACTTCGCCGACCCGGTGGTGCTCGTGCGCGCGCCGTTTCGCGTGACGTTTTCCTATGCCGGCATCGACCGGGCGTGGAAGAACACCTGGCGCGGCCTCGGCGTGCTGCCGCGCGCCATACGGGTGACGGTGCGCGACGCCACGACCGAGCAGACGCTGGCGGCGTCCACCGCAACGCTCGTCCACGCCGAAGTCCCGGTCGATTGCGTGGCCACCGAATCGGTGCGCGACTGCCTGATCCAGCACATGAATCCGCGCGACCCGAACGCTCCCGCCGCGCCCGCGGGCGCAGGCCCCCCGGTCTCGGGCGGGCCCGGAGGTCCGCGCGGCCCGCGCGAGTTGTGAGAAGAGAACGCATGATGAGCCTCGTCCCGTTCATGCAAGCAGGCCGGCGCCGCCCGCCCGACGGCTTCGTCATTGTGGCGGTGTTGTGGATCCTCGGTGCGCTCGCGACCCTGGCGTCGATCTATTCGGTCTACGTCATCGATACGGCGTTCGCCTTCAAGGCGCACGACGACCGCCTGCAGGCGGAGGGCCTGATCAAGGCGGCGCTGGAGCTGACGGCGCATCAAGTCGTCGCGCGGCAGGATGGCGAGCGGCGCAGCAACGGTTCGTTCGGCTTCCAGCTGGGGAATGCCTTCGTGTCGGTGCAGTTCCGCTCGGAGGCGGCCCGCATCGATCTCAATCGCGCGCCCAAGGAGCTGCTGGCCGGCCTGTTCTACAGCTTCGGCGCCAAGCCCGAGGACGCCCTGCTGTACGCCGATCGCATCGTCGCCTGGCGTACCAAGCCGACGCCGGGCCAGGATGCGGAAGCGTCGTTCTATCAGGCGGCCGGCCGCCGCTACGTCCCGCGCGGCGCACCTTTCCCGCACCCTGCCGAGCTGTGGCTGGTGCACGGCATCCCGGAGGTGCTGATCGAGCGCGCCATGCCGTTCGTCACGGTGTATAGCGGAACTGCGCAGGTCAACATCCTCGACGCTCCGGCAGAAGTGCTCGCCGCCCTGCCGGGCATGACGCCGGACCGGCTGCAGGCTGTCCTGCAGCAGCGCACGGCGATGCCGCAGACGCCGCAGAATGGACAACTTTTGTTGTCGCTACTCGGTGAGGCTCAGTCGCAGGCCACGATCGAAAGCACCAAGACCATTCGCGTGGCGGCGCAGGTGCGGCTCGACAGCGGCCGCCAGCTCGGCGCCGAGGTCGTCATCTACGTGCCGGATGCCGACAGCGAGCCTTATAATGTACTGTCCTGGCGGGACGGCCTGGACGAATAGGTGCCCATGAGCGGACCATGACGGGATTGCGACTGGTCTTCGACGGCTTCTTCCGATGGATCGATTCCGTCGCCGCCACGCTTGTCGGGCTGGCGGGCTGGTTCGCGTCACGACGCACCGTGCAGTTCGTCGAGCAGGAGCGCGGCACGTTCGTGCTCAAGGGAGGGCCCGGGGCGTCGCGCCTGGTCGCCGACCCGGTGCAGATCGCCGACGGAAAGCTTACCGAAGCGCTGCCGGAAAAAGTTGCGGCGCTGCTGCGCGGCAGCCGCGCCGAGGTCGTGCTGCGGCCCGACCGGTTCCTGTTCCGCCCCCTGCCCTTGCCCAAGCGCGCCGGCGAATTCCTCGACGGAATCGTGCGCTCGCAGATCGATCGCCTGACGCCGTGGAGCGCGAATGAGGCGGTGTTCGGCTGGGCCAAGCCGCAGGACGACGGCACCGAACGCATGGTCGTGACCGTGGCGGCGACCGCGCGCGCGTTCGTGGCGCCTTACGTGCAGGCCCTCACACGTCTCGGCATCAAGTCGATCACCGCTTCCACGCTACTGCCCGGGCCCGATCCGGTTCCCGTCAAGGTGCTGGACGAGAAGGGCCACAGCGTGCTCGATCTGGGGCGGGTGCGTACTGCGCTTCTCGCTACCATCCTGGTGGCCGCGCTCGGTGCCGCCACAGCGACCGTCGCCGCCGGCATCATCGGCAAGCGGCTCGAGAAGCAGCAGGATCAGCTGGCACGGCAGATCGCCAGCCGACGCGCCGCCGCGCTCGGCGGCCGCGAGGGATCGCTCGACGCCGCCACGGCGGCGCTGCGCGCGCTGGAACGGCGCAAGCACGAAACCGCCGCGGCGGTCATCGTACTCGAGCAGCTGTCGCAGATCCTGCCCGATCACACCTATGTCACGGAGCTGCGCATCGAAGGGGACAAGCTGCGGCTGGTCGGGATCACGCGCGACGCGCCTTCGCTGATCGGACTGATCGAGCAGACGCAGCAATTCACCCGCGCCACCTTCTTCGCTCCGACCACGCGCTCGCCAAACGAGTCTGGCGAGCGCTTCCATATCGAAGCGCGCATCGAACCGAGTTTTCCGCCACGCTCATGAGCAACGGTCATCCCATCGATCAATACCTCGCGCGCTTCCCGGCCGCAGCTGCAGCCGCCTATGCGGCGCTGATCGCCGTGCTCCTGTTCGTCATCTGGGCCGCCATATCGGATCTTCTGGACCGGCGCCGCACCGTCAATGCCGCCGCCGACATGCTGGCGCGGCTGGAAGGGCGCGGGCCGGCGGCGCGGGCCGACGGCGGCACCGTCACCGGTCCGGTTCCGGCCGGCTCGCCGTTTCTCGAAGGCCAGACCGTGACAGTGGCCGGCGCGGCGCTGCTGCAGCGAGTCGCCAGCGCCGTCACCCAGGTGGGCGGCAGCGTCCTGTCTTCACAGGTCGAGCTGCAGGGCACACAGTCCAAGGACGGATTCGTCAGCCTGATCGCCAGCTGCGAGATGGATCAGGCATCGCTGCAGACGCTGTTGTATGATCTCGAGGCCGGCATGCCGTTCCTGTTCGTCGATCAGCTCGTGGCCCAGGCTCCGGTATCGACGAGCGAGGGCGGGCGAACGCGCGTGCTGCTGGCAGTCTCGGGCCTGTGGCCGGGGGCAAAATGACTGGTCGGAACATGATCTGCTGGCTCGGACTCGCCGCTGCCGTGCTGTTGGCCGGCGACGCCGCGGCGCAACCGCGTTCCACTCAGGCGGCGCTCGACACCAACACGTTGCAAGGTGGGATCGGTTCGCCCTCCCCCGACATGGTTCCGGGCGCCATCGCACCGGCCCCGGTCGAGCCGACGCCGGAGGTGGCGCGGCCGCAAAGCCCGCCGCGCGGCGGGCGCGAGCCGCGCGGTAACCCGCTGTGGGCCATTCCGCTGAAGTCGCTCACCGCGACCCGCGAGCGGCCGATCTTCCTGCCGTCGCGGCGTGCGATCCAACCGGCCATTGCCGGTCCGCCTGCGCCGCCGCCGCCGGCCCCGCCGCCGCCCAAGGAGCCGGATCGTCCCCGCCTCGCCCTGGTCGGCGCTGTTGTCGGCGATGCGGAAGGCATTGCGGTCTTCCTCGACCAGACCAACCAGGCGATCGTCCGCCTGCGCACCGGCGAGAACCACTCGGGATGGGTCCTGCGCTCGGTCCGAGGCCGCGAAGCGACCCTGCAGAAGGATCGAGAAACAGTGCTGCTCGCGCTGCCGGCGCCGACCGACCCGGTGGCGTTTCCGGGAATTCCCGGCCTGCCCGGCCTGCCGCCTCCGGTGCCCAATGCGGCGATGCCGCCCGGCATGGTACCCGGCGGCGTCGGAGGCCCACCGGCGCCGATGCCCCCCGCCGCCCCCCCTGCCGGCCCGCGGCTCATTCCCGGGACCAACCAGCCTGAATTATAAGCGCGGGAATCAACGCGGTGTCAGCCGGTGCACTGACCGACACCGCCACGAGCGGCGTATACCGGCGGAGCCGTGCGCACTCGCGCTGCCGGCGCCAACCGACCCGGCGGCGTTTCCGGGAATTCCCGGTCTTCCGGGACTTCCGAAGCATCCCGGCCTTGTGGGAGGTCCCCCACCCGCGCCAGTCCGCACGGGTCCCCGACTCATTCCGGGAACGAACCAGCCGGAATTGTGAAGCGCGCCGCAATGCGGCATACCTACCGCTGCGGCTGACACCACAGACCCAGCACACCATAGACGCGATGCTGACGACGTGCATGCCGGCACGACTGAAGCGAGCGTAAGCGGGGCAGAATGGATATCTACAACCACGAGGCGCCGGCGTTCACCAACTGGGTCATTGCCAACAATTTCCTCCGCGAGCCTTTCGTGGTGGTGGACATCGGCGTGCAAGGTGGCGAGCACCCGCGATGGGAGCGCTTGGGAGCGCTCGTCCACCTCCATGGATTTGATGCCATCCAGGAGGTCATCGACGGATTGAAGGCCGCGCACGCCGGCCGGAAGAACCGATCATATTACGCCCTCGCGCTCGGCAACGAGGATGGCCAGCGCGAGTTCTTCGTCTCCGCCGATACCTACGGAAGCTCGTTCTTTTCGTCCGACAGGTCGCAATCAGGAAAGCAGAACGGGATCTCGCTCGGATCGCGGACGGTAGAAATTCGTCGGCTCGATACCTTGTTCGCCAGCGGAACACTGCCGCCAGCCGATTACATCAAGCTCGATTGCGAGGGATTCGAGCCTGAGATCCTGCGCGGGGCCAAGGCCTATCTGGCCCAATCCGGCGCCGTGTGCGTCACGGTCGAGACGAACTTCGGCGTTTCGCCAGTATTTCCGCGGACGCCATTCGCCGAGATCAACGACCTGCTGGTTGAGCATCGGCTGCTGGTGTTCGACCTGAATGCGGTCCGTGCGCCGCGGGCGAGCTACACGGCCGCGCGCGCCGCACAGCCCTGGCCCGCGCCCGATCCGATGGTCGACGTCCCGGACCTGGACGTCGGACGCCCCGGCACGTTCGACTTCGTCTTCTGTCGGGATTTCGTGCATGAGCTGACCAGCCCGCAAAGCTACGCGATCGGAGGCCCGATGCCGCCGCCGACCACCGACCAGCTCATCAAGGCGATGATCAATTTCGAACTGCACGGGCTCATGGACTGCGCGGTCGACATTGCCGCGCATTTCCGTGCCAAGCTTGCCGAGCGCTTCGACGTCGACCTCGCCATCAAGCTTCTTCTGCGCCGGCCGCCGCAGACGCGTAACACCGCCGAGATCACCAGCGCGCTCGGCATGATCGGTGTGCTGCGCGAGCAGGTGTGGGAATGGCAGGCGCAGACGCGCGGCAGCACCAGCCAGCTCTTCGACCGGGATACGAGGATGAAGGATCAGGATGCGAGGATGAAGGATCAGGATGCCAGGATGAGGGATCAGGATGCTAGGATGAGGGACCAGGACACGAAGCTGAGGTCGGTCCGCTTTCTCGCCAAGGCCCTGGCCCGGGAGCTCCGTGCGCGCGTGCGCCAGCGCCTTGGCGGCAAGCAGGCGCCGTGAGCGGCGAGGTCCAGTCCCCGACGCAACCCCTATTGCAGCCGGCTGACGATCATCGGCTGCGAGTAGCAGGAATTCCAGTCGCCGCCGATGGCGCCGAGCATTTGCGCCGCCGTGACCTGAAAGCCGTTCATTAGATATCCGGCGAGCTGCCCGTCGCTGATGCGGCGGAACACCATGTCGGCCGTGCCGTCGCCGTTGAAATCGCCGAGACCGAGCAGGACGAAATCGGGCCCGATGGCGCCGATGATCTGGGCAGCCAGGACCTGGAATCCGTTCATCAGGTAGAGCGAGAGCATGCCGTCGGCCCGCCGGAACAGCAGGTCGGAACGACCGTCGGCGTTGAAATCGCGCGCCCCGATGAACTCCCATTCGGTTCCCACGGCGCCGATCATCTGCGCCGCCGCGACCTCAAAGCCGTTCATCAGGTAGAGCGCGAGCATGCCGTCGGCGTTGCGGCGGAACAGGATATCGGCGCGGCCGTCGCCGTTGAAATCGCGCACGCTGCGCACCTGCCAGTCCAAGCCGACCTGGCCGAGCAACTGGGCGCCGATGACCTGGAAGCCGTTCATCAGGTAGAGCGAAAGCATGCCGTCGCTCGGGCGGCGGAATAGCATGTCGGCGCGCCCGTCGCCGTTGAAATCCTCCGCGCCGACCAGCTCCCACTCGAATCCGACGACGCCGAGAAACTGTGTTCCGGTGGTCTGGAAACCGTTCATCAGGTAGATCTGAAGCATCCCGTCGGTGCGGCGGAACAGCAGGTCGGCCTTGCCGTCGCCGTTGAAATCCGCAACCGCGACGAGGACCCAGTCCAGACCGACTGTACCGACGGGTTGGGCCGCGACAATCTGCAGCCCGCTCATCTGGTATTCGTAGATCGTGCCGTCGCTGTCGTGGCGGAACAGGAGATCGCTCCTGCCGTCGCCGTTGAAGTCGCCGAGCTGCGACGCCATGGTGCAGGTTGGCGGCGCCGCCGGCGGCAGCGAACAACCCAGGTTCTGCACGGCGAGATCCACGCGGATGCGCGGCTTGGTCTGTGTCCCACCGGCGCGGTTGTCGGTAAGGGGCGTGCCGGTATTCTTCAGCGCCGCCTCGATGGCATCGGCCGAAACGCTGGGACAGGCGGTCCGGATCGCGGCCACCGCGCCGGCCACATGCGGCGTCGCCATCGAAGTGCCGCTGAAGAACGCATACGTGCTGGTGCTGTGCGGAACCGTGGCGATCGAGGACAGGATGCTCGTTCCCGGCGCCACCAGGTCGACCACCGACGACATGTTGGAGAATGACGAGATCGCGTCGCTCTTGGTCGACGACGCGACCGTCGTCGCCGTCGAGATGCATCCCGGCGCGCCGACCGCCGCCGTCCGGCTGTCGTTGCCGGCCGCAATGGCGGTCAGGACGCCGGCATTTCTCAGGTTGTCGATCGAAGGCTTGCGCGAATCGCCGTCACACGTGCCGCTGACCGGCGCGCTGCCAAGGCTCATATTGGCAGATGCGAGCTTGGTGCCGCCCGGCAGGCTGCCCATGTTGGCCAGGATGTAATCCAGCGCGCGGATCTGGTCGGACGTGAAGGTGAGAATGCAGGGCGCCGGCCCGGGACTGCAGTCCGCAGGGTTGTTGAAGCGCGTGAACACCTGGATGGCCCAGATGAAGCCGCTCCTGGCCACGCCATTGGGCGGCTCGCCGGACTGGAGACTGCTGTTGAACCCGGCCGCAATGCCGGCCACGTGGGTGCCGTGCTGGCACAGATTGGTCGACCCGCTGATGCACTGGGCGGTTTCAGGATTGGCGGCACCGGCTCCGATCTGAGTGGGCGTGCCGTTGGGGCAAAGCGACACCCGGCCCGCGCCAGCGGCGCCGTTGGCGAACGAGAAACACGCCTCGGCAATCACCTTGCCGGACAGGAACTCGTGATCTGCCTGCACGCCGGTGTCGAGAATGGCGACCGCATAACCGCCGCCGGCCGCCCCGACCGTGTAGGCCGCTTGCATGCCGATGAGGGGCACGCTCTGGATCAGCGTCGGGGGCACCGGACGGTCGTATTGGATCGATGTGACGCTGGGGTCCTGGGCGAGCGCCGCCAGCTCCGCCTGCGTCACGTTGGTGGCGAATCCGGGCGTGATGTCGAAATGGGTGAGCGCGCGCGCGAAGCCCTGACCCGGACGCGGATTGGCCGCGTTGCCGAAATGCCGCGCCACGATGGCGTCGCGCAGCGCCTTCATGCGCGTCCTGACGCCGGCGATGCTGGCCGGTTCGGGCTTGATCTGGCCGGGATGCACCGGCGAGTCGAACGTCACGACCACGCGGACGTTGCCGTCGCGCTGCGCCAGCGAAAGGATCTCGGCCGCCTCGGGCGATTTCTGCGACAGCGCACCCGAAATCTGCTGCGTCCACGCCGGGGTCAGGCCCAGCAGCACGGCAGCGGCGGCCGCCACCGTGCGGACCGCAATCGCCGGAACGCTAGACACCCTCTGAACCTTGCGCATGTGCGTGATGTTCCCTCGTCATGATCCCTCCCCGACCTCATTGCGATTTGTGGTTGTTGACCCCGATAGGCTGGGTTGGCTTCAACGCTGGCGCTGCCACGCCCGGGCCCACTTGTATCAGCGGCAACGCCGCATCAGGCGGCGGCGGAATCAGCCGCGGCGCCTCGGCTCCCGGCGGAGTCACCGGCACGGGCGCGGCTTCCGGCGGCGGAGGTTTCAGCGGCCCAGCCGCCTCGCCGCCAAGCCCCCATGCCGGCAAGGCGATCGGGCTGCGCGTGGTGGTCGGCGGCGCGGCCGGAGCGGTGGCCGACGCCGGCATGGCGGCCGCCAGCGCCGCGAGCGCTTCCGCCGGCGGCCGGCCGTTCGCCGGCCCGACCACAACCACGCGGATCACACGCGACGTCGCGTCGTCGTGCTCGCGCACGAGCACGAAATTCGTTCGCGCCAGCAGTTCGCGCGCCACGCTGGATGCAGCTCCGCTGAATTTTCCGCTGATGCGTTCGTCGGCGTAGGACGAGCTGACCCATTTGATCTCGACGCCGGTGCCGGCAAACAGCCGGTGCAGCACGTCACGACGCGGCGCGCCGCGCACATCGAAGTCGATGCGAGCGCCATCGGGGCTGACGTCAAATCGGCTCTCTTGATCGCCACCGAAGGCCAGGCCGTACGTCAAAGCGCACCATGCCCCCAGCACGCCGGCCAGGAGCTTCCGCATGCGACATCCGTTCACGGATGGCCTCCTCATCGTTGGGACGCCGGCGCATCCCACGCACGCGCTGAAGGACGGACGTCGGGCAAGGAAATACTGGCCGCCGCACTGGATACTTTGCCAACGTCAAGGCGGGTTGCCCATGGCCAAGCTGATGCGAAAGAATGGTTAATGATCGATGAATCGGATGCGCCATGCCGCGCAAAACAACGATAGAGCCCCAAATGGGGGACATCAATGCGGCGGCCACACGTGCGGTCGGGTTTCCCACATTTGACGGCTTGCGCGCCGGACCGAGCCTGCTTGCCGAATCCGCGCTACGCGCGCGTCCGGTCGATCGAATGACTTAACGCCTTGACGTTGCGTGACCTGCCGCACCCCGGTTGGGCCGACCTTGACCGCGCCCTGATGGCCCGGACGCCGGCTGCGGAAAATGCCCGCTCCCCAGAGAGCGAAGGCCCATGCGCGACACCACCGGTCGAGGCATCCGGCGTGGCGAACTACCAGCGGCAGAGTTCTCAAGGTAAAAGAACTTTTTCTGATGACGCAGTTTTGCCAATAGGATAAGTAAACATGGAACTAACAACAAGACTGTATTAGTTCGAAGTTTTGAATAATGCCTATTACCATGCACTCACAGTAAAAAGCATTAATCTTGCTCATTAAGCAGAGATTGTCCCCCAAAACCTACGTTCTGCGCAAAAGAGGCGTTGGGGGCTACCATGTCTATTTATGTTCTACGTGCGGATACTTCGCGAGACTTCCTGACCGACAATGACGAGCCGGCGCTGGCCATCCGGCCAGCGACGTTCGACACCAGCGCCTACGGCGCGCTGTCCAACCCCGATCTTTGGCACCTCGGCTCGAGCCAAGCCGGCGGAGCGCGTTTTGTCGGGGCCTGGAACCAGAGTCTGGCCACCGGCGTAACGATCGGCATCGTCGACGAAGGCGTCAACTATCGTCACGTCGACCTGCGGCAGGCCTACAACACCGCGATCGATTACGATCCCCGTGACGCCGGCGAAAACGACGCGGCGCCCGACACGGCAAGCCAGGGACACGGGACCGAGGTGGCCGGCGTGGTCGCCGGCGACATCACCAACAACATCGGCACCGTCGGCGCCGCCCAGGGCGCGACCATCACGGCCTCCTACATCCGCTACGGCGCGCTGTTCGATCTCTACGAGCTCGACGATATTCTGGCGCACCAGCGGTACTACGACGTCAGCAACAACAGCTGGGGCTTCACGTCGGCGTTCGCCGACAATTTCTCCACGGCGCAATTCGCCCCCAGCGCCGCCGCCCTGCAGACCGCGGTGTCGGAGGGACGCGATGGTCTCGGCACCATCGTGGTATTTGCGGCCGGCAACGGCAAGCTGCTGACCGCGCAGGGCAACGTCGGTGACGATTCGAACTTCCACAACCTGACCAACTCCCGCTTCACGATCGCGGTCGGGGCCCACGACATCAATGGCGCCATCGCGTCCTTCTCCAGCCCGGGCACCAACGTGCTGCTGACGGCACCAGGCGTCGGCGTGCTGACGACGGAAGGAACAGCGGCCGGAAGCCAGTCGTCCGCCTACGTGTCGGGAACCTCGTTCGCGGCGCCACTGGTCTCAAGCGCCGTGGCGCTGATGCTGGGGGAAAATCCCCACCTCGGATATCGCGACGTCCAGGAGATTCTGGTTCTCAGCTCGGCATCGCGCGTCGGCGGCCACTCCGTGGAGAACGGGTTCGGCGGGTTCAATGGCGGCGGCCTTCTGTTCGATCGCGAAGGCGGATTCGGCCGGCTCGATGCCGAGGCGGCGGTGGCGCTGGCGCGCAACTGGTCGACCACCTCCACGCTGGATAACGAGCAGCAGCTCGGCTTCTCGTTTCAACCGACCAACGGTATCACGGGCGGACATGCGCTGCTGCAGGCCAACCTCGCCAATACGTCGGGCGAAGGTTTTTCGGCACAATGGGTCGAACTCCACCTGCAGATCCAGGATGCGGACCTCAAGGATCTGCACATCGACCTGATCTCGCCCGACGGCACGCGCGCCACCATCGCCGAGAACATGGCCGTCGTCGGCAGCCGCAGCTACCTGGACTTCACCTTCACGTCGGCCGCGACCTGGGGGGAGGATCCGTACGGGACGTGGCAGATCGAGCTCAGCCACGGCGGGGCGACGCCCACATTTTCGGTCTACCAAGCCGATGTCCGCGTCTATGGCGACGCCGATACGGCAAACGACAACTACTACTACACCGACAGTTTCGCCCAGCTGGTTGCGCAAGACGCGACCCGGGGCATCGCAACGGACACCGACGGAGGAATTGACACGCTCAATTTCGCCGCCGCGAAATCGCCGGTCCACCTCGACCTGTCCGGCGCCACCGCGAGCTCGTTCCAGAGCGTCAACATCGCTCTCAGCGGCCAGTTCGAGAACGTCGTCGGCTCGATCGCGGACGACGTGCTGGTGGGATCGGCCCAGGCCAATCGCCTGGTCGGCGACTATGGCAACGACACGCTGTCCGGCGGAGTCGGCGACGACACGCTGATCGGCGGCGGCGGCGACGATACGCTGATCGGCGGTGCCGGCGCCGACGCCATGGACGGCGGCAGCGGCACCGACACGGCAAGCTATTCCGACGCCGCCGCGGCGGTCGTCGCCAGCCTGGCAGCGCCTGGCGGCAACACCGGCGATGCCGCCGGCGACACCTATTCGGGCATCGAGAATCTCATCGGCAGCGCGTTCGCCGACAGCTTGCGGGGCGACGCCAATGCCAATGTGCTCGATGGCGGAGCCGGCAACGACGTGGTCGATGGCGGAGCCGGCAACGACACACTGGCCGGCGGCCTCGGCGACGACAGCCTGAACGGGGGCGCCGGCAACGACACACTCTATGGCGGCGCCGGCGATGACACCCTGGTGGGGGGCGCCGGCAACGACGTGATCGACGGTGGCAACGGCACGGACCATGCAGTATTTTCCGGCCTGCGCGCCACCTACACGATCACGATGATCGCCAACGGCTTCCAGGTCTCCGGGGCTGACGGCGTCGATGTCCTGACAAATGTCGAGTTCGCGGCTTTCGACGACAGCACGATAGCGCTGACGGCGGACGCGTTTGCTCCGCCGCCGGCCCCCGTTGTGCCGCCGACCATTCCATCAGTCGTCTCATACGGCAGCGGCCACTTCGACGCCGATCACACCGCCGGATTCCTCATGCGTCGTGATGACGGAATGCTGCAGATCAACGAGATCGACTCGAATCAGTTGAGCGGTCATATCCTCGGCGGGCTCGGCACCGATTGGCGATTCATCGCCGTCGGCGATTTCAATGCCAACCGCATGAGCGATCTCTTGTGGCAGCACGAGAGCGACGGCATGCTGCTCGTCCACTCGATCGATTCCAACCAGGTCGTAGGTGCTTCGTTCCTCGGGGCGATCGGCGACGATTGGAAGATCCGCGGAACCGGCGATTTCAACCACGACGGCACCGATGACCTGATCTGGCAGCGCGAAGGCGACGGGATGCTGCTCATCCACGACATCCGGTCCGACAAAGTGATCGACGCGGCATTTGTCGGGCGGCTCGGAACCGATTTTCGCTTCCTCGGGACCTCGGATTACAACAAGGACGGCACGAGCGACCTCCTGTGGCAACGCGAGGGTGACGGGATGCTGCTCATCCACAACATCCAGTCCAACCAGGTCACCGGTGCGGCGTTCCTCGGGCGGATCGGGACCGAATGGCATTTTGCCGGCACCGGCGACTTCAACGGCGACCATACCAACGACCTGCTGTTCCAGGCCGATGACGGCACGCTGCGGATCTACGAGATCGTCAACAGTCAGGTGGCGAACTCGCACGTCATCGAGGTCCTGAGTCACGACCGGCACGTCGCCGGGGTCGGCGACTACACGGGCGATGGAATCGACGATTTCGTCGTCCGCCGCGACGACGGGGGCTTCGAGCTGCATCAAATCCAGGGCGGGACCGTCACGCAAATCCTGGATCTCGGCCACGTACCCAACGAGTGGCATATCGTCTGATGGCGCAATCGCGCGGCCGGGGTCGTGAGCCGCGTCTCACCGCCGTGGGATCACTTCGCCGATCGCGCCGGCGTCGTACGCCGAAAAGAACACGCGCCCGTCGGAGATGGCGATGATGGCGCGCGGGCCGCTGCCGGCGACAGGAATCGGATATTCGCCGATGACCT
>DATFWC010000565.1:0-6736 GCA_035259885.1 Xanthobacteraceae bacterium | reverse complement strand
GGTGGTGAGCTTCATCCGCTGCGACCATGGCTACTGGGGCGCACAGATGATCGAGCCCTATGTGGACGAGGAAGTGAGCTGGGCGGTGCGCGCGCACCAGGCGCTGCGCTTCTTCCCCGACGAGTCGGCTGGCTACGCCTATCCCGACATGTACGTGAAATACTTTGGCCCCGACTACCAGCCTGAGCCCTACATCGTCGAAGAGTACAAGCGCGCCCGCAACCATCGCCACTACATGACGGCGCGGCTGATCTGCGTGAACGACATCTACTCCTTCGATCCCAACGCCAAGGTCAACCTCGACGACTTCGTCGACATCATCGGGCGCAACTTCAAGCAGCCGAAGGAAGGGCTCGGCCTCGACAACAGCCCGTCGGCGCACATGTGGCGCACGATGCTGTGGCCGACCCGTTTCCTCTAGGTCAGGCCGCCGGCCGGGAACCCGCTCCGGGCGCCGATCGGCGCCCGTGACGCAATCGTAACCTTTTGCCCATAAAAGCGAATGTGCCTCGCCGGGCGCTCCGGCCGGGGCCCACGGGCTGGGCTTTCGGGCAACGACATGAACACCAGCGGGCTGCGCGCGGCCGGCCTCATGGGCGGCTTGATGGCCGCGCGGCGGATTCTTGGCCCGGCGCGCGGGCCGGCGGCGAGCGGCAGCGCGCTGGTGTGGACCTTTGCCACCACGCTGCTGGTGTCGGCCCTGCTCCTGTTCTCGGTGCAGCCGATGTTTGCCAAGCTGATCCTGCCCAAGCTCGGCGGCGCGCCGTCGGTCTGGGCGGTGTCAATGTGCTTCTTCCAGGCCGTTCTGCTCGCCGGCTATTTTTACGCCTTCGCGCTCAACCGTTGGCTCGCCGACCGTCAGGCCCTGATGCTGCACCTGGTGCTGATGGCGCTCGCCTGCCTGGTGCTGCCGTTCGGCGTGCCGCCGGCCTTCGCGGCGCCGCCGGCGGGCGAAGCCTACCTCTGGCTCGTCAAGCTGCTCGCCGTCGGCATCGGCCTTCCGTTCTTCGCGGTCTCGGCCAACGCGCCGCTGCTCCAGGCGTGGTTCTCGCGCACCGACAATCCGCACGCCGCCGATCCCTATTTCCTCTATGGCGCCAGCAACCTCGGCAGCCTGGTCGCCCTGCTCGGCTACCCTTTGCTCATGGAGCCGGCCATCGGCCTTGCTGCCCAGAGCAAGGTCTGGAGCGTGGGCTTCGCGCTGCTCGGCGCCATGATCGCGCTCTCCGGCATCATGCTGCTGGCGTCGGGCACGCGCGACGGCGAGGCGCGGCCGGCGGTCGATGCGGCGGCGACCGCGCCTGCGATCACCTGGCCGCAGCGGTTCGGATGGATGGCGCTCGCCTTCATCCCGTCCGGCCTCGTCATCGCGGTGACGACCTACATCACGACCGACGTCGCCTCGGCGCCGTTCCTGTGGGTGCTGCCGCTGGCGCTGTTTCTCTCGACGTTCATCCTGGCGTTTCGCAGCACGCTGCCGCTCAACTACGCCCTGGCGTGCCACCTGCTGCCGGCCGCCGTGCTGGTCCTGCTCGTGGCCGAAGGCCTGCTGGTCACCAGCCTGGCGGCGCTCACCTCGTTCTTCCTGGCCGCCGTCATCTGCCATCGCGAGCTCTACAACCGTCGCCCTGACGCGGCGCACCTGACCGAATTTTATCTTTGGATGTCGCTTGGCGGCGTGCTTGGCGGCGTCTTCTCCGCCATCGCGGCGCCGCAGCTGTTTACCTCGACGTTCGAGTTCACGCTGCTGATCCTGCTGGCGCTGCTGTGCCGGCCCGGCCTCCTGTTCGACCACGGCCGGCCGTTCTCGTGGCAGCGACTGGCGGCGATCGGCGGCGCCGGGCTTGCGCTCATGACCGCCATCGCGCTGGCCGGCCACGCGGGTCTCGTGTCGGCGCGCACGCTCCATCCGGCCATGGTGATCGGGATGATCGTTGCCGGGCTTGTGCTCATCCGCGCATGGCCCGAGCACCGCAACGCATTTCTTGTCGTCGTGATCGCCGGGCTGTCGGTGGCACCGTCCGGCGACCTGACGCTGTATGTGGAGCGCAGCTTCTTCGGTACCCACCGCGTGACGCTGCTCAGCGACGGATCCATGCGCACACTGCTGCATGGCACCACCCTGCACGGCGCCATCCGCGTCAAGGATTCTTCCGGCCAGCCGGTTGCCGCCGCGACGCCGGCGACCTACTACCACCCGGACAGCCCGATGGCGCGCGGCGTCGCCGCTGCGCGTGCGGCCTTCCAGGCCCAGGTCAAACCGCTGCACGTGGGTATCGTCGGCCTCGGAACGGGCTCGCTCGCCTGCTATGCCCAGCCGGGCGAGACGTGGCGCACCTACGAGATCGATCCGGCCGTGGTGCGGATCGCCACCGACCCAAAACTATTCGACTTCATCGCCCGCTGCCTGCCCGATCCCGACATCGTCCTCGGCGACGCGCGGCTGACCCTGTCGCACGAAGCCGCAAGCATGTTCGGCTACCTCGTCATCGATGCGTTCTCGTCGGACTCGATCCCGGTCCATCTTCTCACCGCCGAGGCGCTGACCCTGTTCCTCGACAAGCTCGATCCCGACGGCTTGCTGGCGCTGCACATCTCCAACCGCTACCTCGATCTGGCGCCGGCGCTGGCCAGCACGATCGCCCTCATTCCCGGCGCGGTGGCGGCGCAGGTGACCGAGCGCGGACCGGTGGAAAGCCTGGACCGGGCGCCGTCGCGCGTGATCTTCGTTGCCCGCAAAGCCTCGGCGCTTGCACCCCTGCTGCAATGGCCGGATGCGCGGCCGCTCACGCCCGGCAACGCGCGGCCGTGGACCGACGACTATTCCGACGTGCTGTCGGCGCTGGCGCGGAGAGTCTGGCGCTGAGACGTGGCGCAGCCGCCGCCCGTTACTCCGGCTTCATCTTGGCGTCGCGGATCACCTTGCCCCACTTCTGCTCTTCCGACTTGAGGTAGGCGGCCAGATCCTCCGGCGTGCCGACGATCGATTCGAAATATTGCCGGTCGAGAAAGCTCTTGCGGAATTCCGCATCGGCGAAGAGCCGGCGCACCTCGGCGTTGACCTTGTCGACGACGGGACGCGGCGTGCCGGCCGGCGCGAACAGGCCGAACCACGAGACGGCCTCGAAGCCCGGCAGCCCGCTCTCGGCCACCGTCGGCGCCTCGGGCAGGAGCGGCATGCGCCTGGCGGCGCCGACCGCCAAAAGCTTCACCTTGCCGGCCTTCCACTGCGGCACCGCGCTGCCGACGCTGATGAACATCATCTGGATATGGCCGGCCATCACGTCGGTGAGTGCCGGCGTCGCACCCTTGTAGTGGACGGCCTGCAGCTTCACGCCGGCGAGCGCCTGCAGCAGCTCCATGTTCAGGTGGCCGCTCGAACCGATGCCGAACGTGCCGTAGTTGAGCTCTCCTGGCTTGGTCCGCGCGAGCGCCAAAAGATCCTTCACGCTGTCCACCGGCAGCGACGGATGGACGATCAGCGCGTGGTTGATGGTGACCAGCCCGGTGATCGGCACAAAATCGTTGACCGGATCGTAGCCCAGCCGACCATAGAGGCTCGGATTGACCACGAAGGTGACCTCGGGACCGATGAACAGCGTGTGCCCGTCGGAAGGCGACTTCGCTACGTATTCGGCCGCGATCTGGTTGTTGGCGCCGGGCTTGTTCTCGACGATCACCTGCTGGCCCCAGGCCTCGGTGAAGCGCTGCGCCAGGACGCGGCCGAGCGCGTCGGTAACGCCGCCCGGCGCCGCCGGCACGATGATGGTGACCGGCTTGCTCGGATAGGTTTGCGCCGGCGCGGCACTGGCGACAACGACGCAACCGAGCGCGGCGATGACGCGGAGCCGGGTATCCATGGTGCCTCCCTATTGGCCGGCGGTCTTCTTTTTCGCCTCGGCGTAAGGATAAATCAGGCTGCCGGTCTTGTACTCGGCCGGCCACAGGATCGGCTGCCGCGACGCGTCGCGGAACTGCTCGAGATCGTTGCCGACGACGTTCTGGAACTGGCTGAACACCTGGCGCGGCCTGGTCCACTCCCCGTCCTTGCCGAACGCGATTTCGCCGGCCACCGTCTTGAACGGATGATCGTGGATGTAGGCGGCGAGCTTGTCCTGATCGAGGCTCTTGGTCGCCTCGACGGCCTGCGCCAGCACCTCGCCGGCCGCATAGGCAAACGGCGCATAGGCGTGACCGAGCGGATCGATGCCGAGGCCGGCGGCTTTCGCCTGATAGCGCTTGAGCAGATCGATGACGCCGGGAAACTCGAACGTGCGCGCGCGCACAAAACTTTCGGAAATGACGAGGCCGTTGGCGAGCGGCCCGAGCTGGACCTTGATCGGCGTCACCAGGAGCCCGATCATGGCGCCGCCGAACATCTTTGGCTCGAGCTTGACCTCGTCGGCGGCGCGCACGATCCCGACCGTGTCGGGCGGATAGGCGCCGATGAACACGACGTCGGGATTGGCCGCCTGGACGGCGCGCACGATCGGCGCAAAATCCGTGGTGTTGGGCGGATAGCCCTTGTCATAGATGATCTCGAAGCCGGCCGCCTTGGCGTTGTCGCGCGCGCCGTCCGCGACCGTGCGGGCGAACTCGGCATCGGCGGCCACGATGGCGACCGTCTTCGGCTTCGGGTTTTGCGCCGCTGCGAGCTCGAAGAAGCCGTCGGAAAACGCCTTCACGCCGTTTGGTCCGAGCGGCACCATGGAAAAGTATTTCGGGTAGTTGAAGTGACGGTTGACGGCGACGCCGAGGATGCCGATCGTCATCTTGTTCTGCTGCATGATGACCGGCATGGCCGGCGCGATCATATTGGTCGCGTAAGGCCCGAGCAGCAGGTCGACCTTATCCACGGTGAGCAGCTTGGTGTAGATGCCGGGCACATTCGCCGGGTTGCTCTGGTCGTCGTAATAGACGAGCTCGACCGGGCGGCCGAGCAGCCCGCCCTTGGCGTTGACGTCGTCGCGCCAGATCTCGAATGCCGCCAGCACCACCTTGCCGTTCGGCGCTACGCCGCCGGTCAACGCCATGCTGAAGCCGATCTTGATGGGATCGGCCGCATGCGCCGAAATCGCCGACAGAACCGCGACTGCGAAGACCGACGCGGCGGCCAAAAGCGAGCGAACACGCAACGCGCGAAACATCAATGTCCTCCCTGTTTTGTTGTTACTTCTGTCACTTGATCGTAACACAAACTCTCATGAGTTCGATCGTTCATTCGCCACGCAATCATCTCGGTTGTCATCCCGGACGGCTGGCGCAAGCCAGCCGATCCGGGATCCAAGTCCCCAGTGGTGCTTTTTTTGAGGTCGGGGTACTTGGGTCCCGGGTCTCGCCGCTGTCGCGGCTCGCCCGGGATGACAGCCGAGGTGGTGGCGAAGCGTATGCGATAGCCCATGCGGTTCGGGAAAGAATGGAGCAAGGTGCATCATCGAGGTGCCGGCGGCTCCCGCGAGACCTGGGCGTGCACCGTGAGCAGCTGCATCACCAGCTCGGGCCGCCGCGCCCGCGCCATGCCGCACTCGGTCGCGACTCCAAAATCCTTCACGTAGCGGCTGGCCGCCGCGATCCGCTGCCCGGTCCCGCCCGCGCCGTCGGCGGCATGGACGAGGCCGAGATAGAGCTCGGTGCCGGGCGGAAGCTGCAGGTTCTGCAGCGGCTGGAAATACCCATCGTCGGTGCGCGCCATCGGCACCGGCATGTGGACATAGGCGATCGGACGCGCGGCGGTGCGGACCAGCGCATTGGCGAGATCCACCATGCGGGCGGCGTCGCGCGGCTCGACGAAGTGCCTGGCCTCGAAGTCGCCGTAGCAGAGGTGAAAGCCGAGCTCGACGTCATCCGGGACCGGCTGACAGATACGCGCGAAGCGCGCCATGATCTCGGCCGCCGAGGTTCCGACGCGCGGGAACCCTTGATACTGGCCGTCCCACATCAGCATCTCGTGACAGACGTCCCACTGGATGCACAGGTCATGGTGCGGAATGGCGGCGCAGATCGCGGCGATCTCGCCGAGCATCGCCCGCTCGTAGGCGGGCTCGATGCTGAGCAGGTCCTTGCCCGGGCAATAGGCATAGATCACCGCCATCGGCGTCGGCAGGCAGACCTGGAAGCGCACCTGCGCCGGCAGCTCGCCGCGCTCGCGCGCGGCCACGAAATCGAGATACGAGGCGCGCGCCTCGCGCGCGTAGCCCAGCTCGCCGAAACGGATCTCGTCGGGCGACACGCCGTCGGCGAGGCAGAACAGCGGAAAGCCGGTGGTCGGCCGGCGGCCCACCTCGGGGTCGACCTTGAGGAACGGGTTGGCGCGCAGGAGCGGCGCCTGCCAGCTGATCCACAGCCGCCGCCCGCCCGGCTCGCCGTCGGGCACGCGCCGCAGGCGGCGACCGAGAAGCTTGCCGACCGTGCGGAACACCTCCTGCACGCTGTCGAGGCCGATGCTGCCGACGAGATGGACTTTGTCTGGGATCATGGCGAGTACTCCTCGCGCTTCTCTTGTCGTGGCCGGGCTTGTCCCGGCCATCTCGTTTGATCTGGCAGGGCCGTGCCCAGGGAAGCGGGATGGCCGGGTCAAGCCGGTCAAGCCCGGCCATGACGACTCGGAGTTTGTATGACCTGCTACTTCATCATCTCTTCGGTCGGAAGGATTCCCCACAGGTTCGAAGCGGACGGATCCTTGGCCCACACCTTCGGCTTCTGCGGCCGGTCGCGGTGCCAGGGGCGCGGCTCGAAA
>DATFWC010000564.1:0-3709 GCA_035259885.1 Xanthobacteraceae bacterium | reverse complement strand
GCCGATCGCAGGGGCGGGCCTATTCGGCCAGCGCCTCGGCATGATGACGCCGGTCGTGACTCTTGTTCTGCACCTCGTCTTCGGCGTGGTGCTGGGCGGCGTCTATGGCTTGCTTGGCGACAAACCAAGGTCGACCGCCGGCTATCCGCCCTGAGTTGCGGCTCCTTGTGCCGCGGAGCATGAAGCGGCGCGACCGGGACGGATATCAAATGACGATTGTAATAGCTGCCTGCCATCGAATTGATACTTGATACGTAATTTAGTTCGTCAACGACCGTCACTAATCCGCCCCGCTCGGCACGGCGAGCGGGGCAGCGCCGGAATGGTCGGCGATGACAGAAGGCCGCACCATCCGACGTCTTGGCATGGAAATGTCCGGTCACTTCGGCGGCCCTGCGCATAGGATCACAGCCTCTCGGGTGGGAGCCCGACCAGGCGAGCGAGCGGCGCATCTAACCGACGCCGCGCTTACACAGCCCGATGGGCTGTGCGGCGCCGAGCCCAACGTTTCGAAACGGTGACGAGACCCGGGCGGTACTAGCCTCCCCCCTTTACACCACCCGCCCCGTCCCCTCATCGATCAGGTGCATGTGGTCGAGCTGCGCCGCGAGCGGCATGCGGATGCCGGGGCGGATGTCGGGCGAGGGGTGGACGCGGGCGCAGATCTCGCTGCCGGCGATGGTGAAGAATACCAGGGTCTCCATGCCCAGCGGCTCGGTCACCTCGAGCGCGGCGTCGATCAGGCCGATGCAGGGGCCGCCGGCGCCGCCCGCCCCGTTGCCGCCGTTGTGGCGCGCCTCGGTCAGGTGCTCGGGCCTTAAGCCCAGGATCAGGCCTGAGCGGCCGACGTGCGGGCGGTAGCGCGCGGCGCGCGCCGGCGGCACGGGCAGCGCAATCGTGTCGGAGAGGCGAACTTGCAGGCCGGTGCCCGACCCATCCGCCCTTGCCCCCTCACCCCCACCCTCTCCCCGCTGGGGAGAGGGAGCCGGCCGAGTATGTGGCGCGGGCGTCGCTTCTTCCAGGCGGCACGGGATGAAGTTCATGGCCGGCGAGCCGATGAAGCCGGCGACGAAGCGGGTCGCGGGCGCGTGGTAGAGCTCGTGCGGCGTGCCGATCTGCTCGATGGTGCCGCGGTGCATCACCACCACGCGGTCGGCCAGGGTCATCGCCTCCACCTGGTCGTGGGTGACGTAGACCGTGGTGGTGCGCACCTTCTGGTGCACGCGCTTGATCTCGGTGCGCATCTGCACGCGCAGCTTGGCGTCGAGGTTGGACAGGGGCTCGTCGAACAGGAACACTTTTGGATTGCGCACGATCGCCCTGCCCATCGCCACGCGCTGGCGCTGGCCGCCCGAGAGCTGGCGCGGCTTGCGGTCCAGCAGCTCGGTGATGTCGAGGATGCGCGCCGCCTCGTTCACCCGCCGCGCGATCTCGTCCTTGGGATAGCGCTTGAGGCGCAGCCCGAACGACATGTTCTCGTACACCGTCATGTGCGGATAGAGCGCATAGTTCTGGAACACCATGGCCATGTCGCGGTCCTTGGGCGGCACGTCGTTGACCACCTCGCCGTCGACCACGATCTCGCCGCCGGTGATGTCCTCGAGCCCGGCGATCATGCGCAAGGTCGTCGACTTGCCGCAGCCCGACGGGCCGACCAGCACCACGAATTCCTTGTCGGCAATGTCGAGATTGATGCCGCGCACGGCCTCGGTCGAGTCGAAGCGCTTGATCACGTTGCGGAGCTGGACCTGGGCCATGTGAACTCCTGCACTCTCATCACTCTCGGCTGTCATCCCGGCCGAGCGCGAAGCGCGAGAGCCGGGATCCAAGTACCCCGGCATGAGAAAAAAAGGCGAGACAGGGGTACATGGGTCCCGGGTCTCGCCGCTGACGCGGCTCGCCCGGGATGACAGCCGAGTGAACGTGCTTCGGCGGCTCGCCCGGGATGACGGCGGAGTGAACGTGCCTCGGACGCAAGGCCGCGCCGCTTGCTCCACCTCTCCCCGCGTGCGGGGAGAGGTCGGATTCCGAGCGCAGCGAAGGAATCCGGGTGAGGGGGCGTAGCCGCGAATCTGAGCTTGTGGACAAGCCCCCTCACCCGATTTGCTTCGCTTCGCCAGGGCTCCGCTCGCAAATCGACCTCTCCCCGCACGCGGGGAGAGGTTGGAGCAAGCGGACCGCGCGTTGCCACCTCCAAGCAGCGAGCCATATGCGATAGCCCTGCCGCACGCGGGGAGAGGTGGCGCAAGTGGCACGGCTTGAGCGTCAGCAAATGAATTCTCACCCCTTCGTGGCCCCAGCGGTGAGGCCGGCGATGTAGTAGTCCATGAGGAAGGCGTAGATGATCAGCGGCGGCGCGGCGCCGAGCAGCGCGCCGGTCATGATCTGTCCCCAGTTGAACACGTCGCCCTTGATCAGCGACGTGATGATGCCGACCGACAGCACCAGCTGGTCGGCCGAGGTGGTGAAGGCGAGCGGATAGAGGAACTGCGCCCACGACACCGTGAAGGCGAAGATGGTCGCGGCGATCAGGCCGGGCAGCGCGACGGGTATGAACACGCGCAGCAGAATCTGCCGGTAGTTGGCGCCGTCCATCAGCGCCGCCTCGTCGAGCTCCTTGGGGATCGACGCGAAGTAGCCGATCATGATCCAGGTGCAGAACGGCACCGTCAGGGTCGGATAGATGATCAAGAGCACCCACCAGCGATTGATGAGCTGGATGCCGGTGAGTTCGTTGAACACCGCGAACATCTTGAACAGCGGGATGAACAGCAGCGTCTCGGGGATCAGGTAGGTGAGGAAAATTCCGGTGGCGAGGACGGCCGAGCCAAAAAACTTCATCCGCGACAGCGCGAAGGCGGCCGGCACGCTGATGAGCATGGTGATCGCCACCACGGTGACCGATACCAGCGCCGAGTTGCGGAAGAAGGTGAGATACATCGGCGAGGTCAGGAGCTCGACGTAGTTCGACAGCGTCGGATGGAACACCCACCACGGATTGGTGGCCGCCGAGATCTCGGCGCTGGTCTTCAGCGACGTGATCAGCATGTAGAGCGGCGGCGTGAGGAAGAAGATCACGAACAGAATCAGGAAGAAGTACGACCAGCGCAGCGCCCAGCGGCGGTCGCGGCTCATGCTGCCGGTGCGTTTTCCGGGCGCGGCGCGCGCGCCGTCGATGGTGACCGCCGTCATGCCACTTCGCTCCCGCGGCGGTGGATGTCGCGCAGGATGAACACCGCCGCCACCGCCAGGATCGGGATCATGAACAGCGACACCGCGGCGCCGAGCGGGATGTCGTTGCCCTGGATGCCGAGCCAGAACGACCAGGTGGCGAACACGTGCGTCTTGTCGATCGGCCCGCCCGCCGTGATGATGCGCACGATGTCGAAATTGGCGAAGGTGACGATGAGCGAGAACAAGGCCGTGATGGCGATGATGTTCCGCATCATCGGCAGCGTGATGTACCACATGCGCTGCCACCAGTTGGCGCCGTCGATGGCGGCGGCCTCGTAGAGCTGCTCCGGCACCGATTTGAGCGCCGCCAGATACATGATCATGAAGAACGGCGCGCCGATCCACACGTTGACGAGGATCACCGAGAAGCGCGCCCAGGAGGCGTCGCCGGTCCACGACACCGGACCGATGCCGAACCGGTCGAGGATCCAGTTGAAGGCCGAGTAGGACGGATCGAACAGCCACAGCCAGGCGA